>JBEDKQ010000035.1:0-18562 GCA_041172085.1 Pseudomonadota bacterium
CTACTTCCAACACTGGTTGGACGTGGGCGCCAAAATTGAAGCCGGTGGTCACAAGTTGCCCAGCATCTACTGCGTCAACTGGTTCCGCAAAGACGAAGCCGGCAAGTTTGTGTGGCCTGGTTATGGCGACAACATGCGCGTTTTGAAATGGATGATCGACCGTTTGGAAGGTCAAGCCCAAGGTCAAGAAACCATGTTTGGCATCACGCCCACTTATGGCGAATTGAACTGGACCGGTTTGAACTTCACAGCCGACCAATTCAAAACGGTCACCAGCATTGACAAGGCCGCATGGCAGCAAGAGTTGCAATTGCACACCACGCACTTTGAGCAGTTGGCCTACAACATGCCCAAAGCTTTGCTCGATACCAAAGCGGCGTTGGAACAGCGCTTAGCAGCGGTCTGACAAACGACGCGTCGCGCCTCAAACTGGCGCAAGCTTTGATCTGGGTGACACCGGCCTTGTGGTCGGTGAACTACGTGGTGGCCAGAACGGCGCCAGGCATCATCAGCCCCCATGTCTTGGCATTGGGGAGATGGTTTTTGGCTGGCCTTATTTTGGCCTTCATTGCGCGCCAAGAGTTTTGGCAAGAGCGTCACAACACCCTGAAGGTTTGGCCACAATACTTGGTCCTCGGTACATTGGGCATGTTGGTTTGTGGCGCGTGGGTTTACTGGGCAGCCGAGACCACCACCGCCATCAACATTGCTCTGATTTATGCCGCATCGCCCGTGTTGATCACATTGGGTGCGGTGATAGGGCTGAAAGAGCGCTTTTCTTGGAAGCAGGGGCTTGGCATTTTGGTGGCCCTGCTAGGCGTCTTGCATGTGGTTGTCAAAGGCCAGTGGGCGGCGCTGTCAGAGGTCATCTGGGTGCTGGGTGATGGCCTTGTGGTGATCGCCATGGTGTGTTGGGCGGCTTACGCTTTGTTGCTGAAAAAATGGACCAGCAACTTAAGCTCAACCTCCCGATTGGCGGCCACATGCTTCGGGGGCAGTCTGGTTTTGTTGCCTTTCGCCCTGACCGAATGGTTCATCACACCCCATCCTGAATGGAGCCTGATGGCCAGCATGCTGGTGGTTTCTGCAGCACTTTTTCCAGGTGTAGGGGCTTACTGGGCCTATGGGTTTTGTCAAAAAACCCTTGGCGCTAGCCGCGTTGCGGCCAGCCTTTACTTGGGGCCTTTGTATGGCGGTTTGGTGGCCTGGCTTTTCTTGGGTGAAACTTTGGGCTGGCACCATGCAGTCGGCGCTGCATTGATTTTGCCGGGTATTTACTTGGCATCACAAAAGCCAGGCGACGGCAGCAACAGCAACACCCAAGCGACATAAAAAAAACCTCCCGAAGGAGGTCTGCTGCAGGTTGGTCAAGCTTAGATGTAGAACTGGCGCTGACGCAACAAACGGGCAACGCGTTGTTGAGTGCTGTTTTCACCCAACAAGGCTTCTTCGTCGCTGCGTGACATGGCCATTTGCAAATCTGACATCATGCGTGCATCTGTTTGTGCAATGGACCACAGGCGTTCATCTGAGCGGCGCTGTGCCGATTTGACAGCCCAGGCGTCCAAACCAGACTTCAACTGAGTCACCAAAGATTTTGAAAAGCCAGCAAACAGGCCAACGGCGGCAAACACAACGGCCCACATGGCCACCCATGCCGCCAACAAGTGCCCTTCGGCCCAAGTGTCAATCATTTGGTCTGCAACCACAATGAATGCCGCCACGATGGCTGCCAACAACATGATGGCCAAGGTGCGTGTGGGGCTGAATGTGCCACTCAGACGCTTGAAGTTATCAAGCACTTTTTCTGCACGATCAACGCCAGGGTGGGTTAAGGGATACTCTAAGTGAACAAAATTGTGGTTCATGGTGTTTTCCTCTTTGGGAGATTGAATGCTTCAGGTCCAAATCAGTGATGAAAAATTCATCTTTTTGTTTGACCCATGCTTGAATCATAGGGTTTACTCTGATATTGTTCAACTTTATATTCATGATGCTGGTCATTCACAACGGAAATGATTGAGGCTGTACACACCAACTTTCGAACGCTGGACTTGAACCTGTTAAGGGTCTTTGATGAGGTCATGGCCGAGCGCAGCTTGACCAAAGCGGCCCGCAATCTGTCCATCACGCAGCCCGCTGTGAGCAATGCCTTGCGCAGGTTGCGAGAAACCTTGGGCGATGATTTGGTGCGCCGGGATGGCCATGGCATTGCGCCAACACCATTTGCCTTGTCGCTCTGGCCCAGCGTGAGGGCGGCACTTGATCAGCTTCAAGCGGCCTTGGTACCACAGCACTTTGTGCCCATCGAAGCGCGCAACTCATTTGTGCTGGCCATGGCCGATGCCACGGCAGCCGAACTCATGGGCGGCCTGGCGCAACAACTGGAGCATCACGCGCCCAACATCTCCATTCGCGTCTTGCCCCTCACAACACGCGACCCTAGAAGCTTGTTGGACAACGGTGTGGTCGATTTGGCGCTTGGTTATTTCCCGGCGGTCTTGGCCGACTTAACCGCCAAAGCACAGGTGGACGAGGCAACCAGCTTTGCGCATCAACGCTTGTACGACGGCGAGTATGTTTGCGTGATGCGCAAAGGGCATCCTTTGGCAACACAAAACATCAGTTTAGAAAACTTCTGCAACGCACGCCATTTGTTGGTCAGCTTTTCTGGCCGTCCTTATGGCTTCATTGATGAAGCCTTGGCCTCTATTGGCAAACAGCGCCGTGTGGTCATGACCGTCAATCAATTCTTCACGGCCGGTCGCATGGTGGTGAACTCCGACTTGCTCACCGTCTTGCCCCGCCACTTTGTGCCTACCACTGGCATTTCTAATGAATTGTTTTTATGCGATTTGCCTTTCAAAGTGCCCTCCTTGCACGTGGATGCTTTGTGGCACAGGCGTAAACACGCACAAAGTGATCATCTCTGGTTGCGAGAATTGCTGATCGACATTGCGCACGATGTTTTCAAGGCTCATGACCAATGATCAACATTCAATTGCTGTCCGATCTTCATCTGGAAACACATCCTCACTTTGTGCCTGAAGTGGCGCCAACAGCAGACCTTCTGGTTTTGGCAGGCGACGTTGGCTCTTACCAACCCGGTTCAATGTTGTTGGACCATGCCGACACCGATTTTGGCTTGGCCCGTTTTTCACCACGGCAAGATTTGGCGGCATGGCCAGTGCCTGTATTTTTCGTCCCGGGCAACCATGAGTACGACGGCATGCCTTTTGAGGAAGCGCATGAGCGCCTTCAAGAAACGTGTGAGCGCCTGCAAATCATTTGGCTTCATCAACGCGTGCATGTTGTGAATGGCGTGCGTTTGATCGGTTGTACCCTGTGGAGTGATTTTGAAGCGTTGGTGCCGCAGCATGGGCCCCTTACTCAGCAACTCAAAGCCAGAGAAAAAGCGGAGAGAGCAGCCAACTTTTATTTGCGAAAAACAGGCACCACCTTCAAAGGTGAGGCGTTTTTATCAGATGCGGTCAGAGCTCAAGCACTGGCCGACCAAGCTTGGCTGGCGCAAACATTGTCAGAACCATTTTCGGGCCCAACCGTGGTTGTGACACACTTTGCCCCTACCCTGAAAAGTGCAGATCCACGATATGGCTTAACGCCAGGGACTGCTGGTTTTTGCAATGCCTTAGACCACTTGCTGCCCAAAGCCAATTTGTGGCTTCACGGTCATTTGCATTGCGCGCAAGACTATGTTCACATGGGCTGCCGAGTTGCGGCCAACCCTCTGGGTTATGCGCGTAAAAATGAACAACTGGCTTTTGAACCCAAAAAGACCTGGCGCATCAGCGCTTGACTTGTGCGGTTCAGTTGGCCCTTGCGTTCAGGCCTGAAAAGCAAGTGGTCATGATGATGTCGATGATTTCCTCATCGGTATGCAGCTCGCTCATTTTCAAAAACTCTACAACGGGGTCGCAGGCCCTGGCGTAGATGGTGTAGAGCACCGCCAAGGGCGGCAGGCTGGCATTGATGTAGCCGTCTTGTTGAGCCTGAACAATCCAGCCACCCAACACCTCACTCACCTTCATCAGACCGTCCATGTAAGGGCGGCTGGCCATCAAAGTAGCTCTAAGCGTGGAGTTGTGGCTGGGCAGCGTTGGCATTTCTCCTGCCAATTTCAACTGCAAAGTCCATCGGGTGGTGGCCATGAGTTTGTTCAGAGGCACACAGGCCGTGCTGTCCGTCACGTCTGTTTGGCTCAACTCTTCTAAAAAAGCCTCCGCCTTTTGCATCGCCTGAACCATGGCGGCACATGCCAACTCTTCTTTGCTGCTGAAGTGTTTGTAAAGACTGGCTTTTGCAATGCCCACCTCGGCAGCCACCTCATCGACAGTCATGGCATCAAAGCCTTTTTCAGACAAGAGTCGGTTCACAGAAGCCGTGATGGCTTGCTCACGCGCTTCTAACATTTGGGCTTTGAATGATTTTTTGAGAGGCACGGCGACTGTGTTCATGCAAGCATTTTAACGAGGGAACATTAAAAGTGAACTGATCGGTCATAAAATATCCTGAACGTTTATATTGGCAATTAAGCCCACTTCGACAAACAGGACACCCATGGACCGACGCCAACTGCTTCAGACCTCTTTGTATGGTGCCATGCTGTCAAGCCTCGGGGCGTGTGCCAACAACTCAGCAGCCTTGGCGCAGACAACGGGAAGGCTGCCGGCTTGGCCTTCACAGATTCAAAAAATCGCCTTTGGTTCGTGCATCGACCAACACAAGGCCCAACCAATTTGGCAAGCCATTCTGGCCAACCAGCCCGACCTGTTCATCTTTGGTGGCGACACGGTTTATGCCGATAGCCAGCCTTGGCAGCTGGCCAAAACCGAGGCGGCTTATGCCACCCAAGCGGCTCAAGCTGGCTTTGCACAACTTCGCGACACCATCCCGCACTTGGCCATATGGGATGACAACGACATGGGCCTGAACGACGGTGGCGCTGATTTCCCGCACAAACTGGCATCAAAGAATGCCTTCATTGATTTTTGGCGCTTGCCTGCCAACGACCCACGACGCGGGCGCGAAGGGCTTTACCATGCAATGACCTTTGGCCAAGCAGGGCAACGCGTTCAAGTGATCTTGCTCGACACGCGGTCATTCCGCTCTGCGCTTCGAAAAACCGATCAACGCGATGCCCCGGGCAAAGAGCGTTATGTGCCCGACTCTGACCCAAGCAAAACCATGCTGGGAGAGGCGCAATGGGAATGGTTGGCAGCGCAACTCCAAACGCCTGCAGACGTGCGCTTCATTGTGTCTGGCGTGCAAATGGTGGTCGAAGGACATGGTTGGGAGGGTTGGCACAATTTGCCTTTAGAGCAAGTCAAGTTGCGTCAACTGATCCAGCGCACAAACGCTAAGGGGGTGGTTTTGTTGTCAGGGGATCGCCACATTGGCGCCATCTACAAAAGCCCATCAGCCAATCTGTATCCACTTTACGAGATAACTTCGAGCGGCTTAACGCATGCCTGGTCAACCGCCAATGAGATCGGCCCCAACCGTTTGGGTCACTTGGTCACTCAAAACCACTTTGCACTGATTGAGCTAGATTGGCAACAATGGCGCATGCACATTGGCTTCAAAAATACCGACGACCAATGGCTCAAACGAGAAAGCATTGCCTTGTCAGAGTTGCAATGAAAGCAGCCGCAAGCACAAAGCCCGATAATCTCGGTTTTAATTTTTTTATAACGCACGACAGGTTCGTGACATTACGCGGAGTACAAACATGCAAACCCCACCCATGATTCAAAGCGGCGCTGTGGCCTATGGCTTGGCCACCATGGCCAAAGACGGCGCGGTACTAGACACTTGGTATCCCGCCCCTCAATTGGCCGAAGGCCTGACAGAAAACGGCACACAAGTTTTGAGCGAGGCAGATGCTCGCACCCACTTGGGTGATTCTTTTATCAAAACGCTGGGCCCCTGTGAATTGCGCGGTGTCCATGTGGTCGCTGTTAAAACCAGCATTGCCACATTGGCCGAGCCCCCAAAAGACACACACGACGTGTTCTTGCGTTTGCATTTGCTCAGCCACCGTCTGATCAAGCCGCATCAAGCCAACGTCACAGGCATCTTTGGTTTGTTGGCCAATGTGGCTTGGACTTCGATGGGCCCTTGCCCTCTCGACCAATTGCAAGACGCACGTTTGCGCGCGCGTGCAGCACGCGTTGTTTTTGACGTCAAAGCCGTCGACAAGTTCCCCTACATGACCGACTATGTGGTGCCGTCTGGTGTTCGCATTGCCAACGTTGACCGCGTGCGTCTAGGCGCCCACTTGGCATCTGGCACCACCGTCATGCACGAAGGTTTCTGCAATTTCAACGCAGGCACTTTGGGCGCCTCTATGGTGGAAGGCCGCATCAGTGCTGGCGTGTTGGTTGACGATCAAAGCGACGTGGGCGGCGGCGCCTCCATCATGGGCACCTTGTCGGGTGGCGGCAAAGAAGTGATCTCTGTGGGCAAGCGTTGTTTGCTGGGCGCCAATTCTGGCATTGGCATTTCTTTGGGCGACGATTGCGTGGTGGAAGCGGGTTGCTACGTGACAGGCGGCACACGGGTGAAGATGCCCGATGGCAGCGTTGTTAAAGCGCGCGAATTGTCGGGCCGCAACGGCATCTTGTTCCGCCGCGATTCACAAACAGGTGCGGTTCAAGCAATTCCTCGCACTGAAAGTTGGGGCAGTTTGAACGCCGACTTGCACAAAAACTAAACTTGATTTTGCGCAGTTTGCGCTGATCAACATCTTCAAAGCCAGTGCTTAAGCGCACTGGCTTTTTTTTCATGTCAGGCTGTTTTGGCCACATGCTGTTTTGCCAACTCAACATACCAATCTAAGCACCCTGGATTGGCCATGGCGTCTTTGTTCACCACTTTTTCAAGGGGTTGGCCCAGCATCAGTTTCTTGATCGGCAGTTCTTGTTTTTTGCCAGACAGGGTGCGCGGAATTTCGGCCACTTGAAAAATTTCGTTGGGCACAAAGCGCGGGCTCAAAGCTGTTTTGATGGCGTTGTTCAAACTGTTTTTCATGTCTTGCGTCAGTTGCAAACCAGGACGCAGCACCACAAACAAGGGCATGTAACTCTCGCGCCCCAAGTATTCCAAATCAACCACCATGCTGTCGATCACTTCTGGCAATGCTTCTACAGCACTGTAGAGTTCGCTGGTGCCCATGCGCAGTCCGTGGCGATTGATGGTGGCATCACTGCGGCCAAAAATAACGCAACCTTCACCACCCTCTTTGCCTTGATCGGCCGCCCCAATGCGCAGCCAATCACCATGGCGCCATACCCCGCCAAACTCTGGGGCGGCGTCGCCACCGCCCGGTTTTCTGCCATGGCCTGCTGGATACATTTCAAAATAACTCGCCAAATAACGCGCGTTGCTTTGATCGTTCCAAAAGTACAAAGGCATCGAAGGGATTGGTTGTGCACACACCAATTCACCAACCTCGCCATGAACAGGTTCACCGGCCTCGTTCCATGCCTCTACAGCACAACCCAACAAGCGACACTGCATCACGCCCGCTTCTTGAGGCAACTCTCTGTTGCCACCAATGAACGCGCCACAAAAATCTGTGCCGCCCGAAATGTTGCACCACCAAATCTCACCATCTGTTTCACGGTGCAAATTCGGCGCATTCGGGTGTTGTGCTTTGATGCGTCTAAATTGTTCGGTGCCCCAGTTTTGCGTGTCTGCTGACAAGGGCGAGCCCGTGGTGCCCAAGGCCCTGACGCGCGACAAATCGCCGCACTGCGTGAGGTCAACACCTGCCTTCTGACAGTTGGCAAAAAACGCTGCACCCGCACCAAAGAATGTGACTTTGTTTTCGGCTGCAAAACGCCACAAGGTACTCCAGTCGGGGTTGTCTTTGCTGCCACCTGGGTTGCCGTCGTAAATGACACAGGTGGTGCCGTTCATCAAGCCGCCCACCTGTGCATTCCACATCACCCAACCCGTTGAGCTGTACCAGTGAAAGCGCTCGCCCCAACTGTTGGGGTGATAACTGCAGCCTACATCGTTGTGCAAAATTTTGAGCGCCAAAGCCACAATCACGGTACCGCCATGACCGTGCACGATGGGCTTGGGCAAGCCCGTGGTGCCGCTGGAATAAACAATCCACAAAGGATGATCGAAAGGCAAATCCATGGGGGCAAATGCGTCAACTTCAGCCCCCTGTTTAGACGTCGTTTGAGAAAAACGCGTGGCTGCAGCGACCTCGTTGCTGGCCAAATCTGCAACGCCTAAGTTGTCATGCACGATCACATGTTGAACAGAAGGCAACGCATTTTTCAACTCCTGCACCACGGTCATGCGGTCGTAGTCTTTGGCGCCATAGGTCACACCATCGCAAGCAATCAGCACCTTCGGTTCAATTTGTTTAAAGCGATCTAGCACCGCCAACGTGCCCATGTCGGGCGCACAAATGCTCCACACGCCGCCCACACTGACGGTGGCCAAAAACGCCACGATGGCTTCGGGTATGTTTGGTAAATATGCGGCCACGCGATCGCCAGGTTTGAGGCCTTGTGCTTTCAAGTGCAGCGCCATAGACGCCACTTGTCGCTTGAGTTCTGGCCAAGAAATTTCTTGATGCTGGCCTTTTTCGTTTTGCGCAATCAGTGCCGGAAAACCAGCCGCATGTGCGGCGTCCACATGCCGTAAAACTTGTTGCGCGTAGTTCACTTGCGCACCTGGAAACCAAATGGCACCGGGCATGGCATTCTTGGCCAAGACAGCGCTGTGTGGCGTGGGCGATTGCATTGCAAAGTAATCCCAAATACTTTGCCAAAACGCATCTAGTTCTGAAATGGACCATTGCCACAGGTCTGGATACTGGTCAAAAACAATGCCTCGGTTTTGCTTCAACCAATTTTGGTACAAGCGAATTTGAGACACATAGGGATAAGGGGCCTGAGGTGCCACTTTGGGTAAGTCGGCGGCCGAGGCCAAGTAAGGCGAAATTTGATGGCTTGCGTTCATGTCGCAAGCCTAGCTTGCGCGTCGCTTGCTGTCACCCTGAAAAGCCCGAATGTTTGCGCGTAGGTGACAGCACTTATCGCCTACCAGCTTATTTTTTCATACGCTCGCTTTGCCAATAGACATCGGTGCCACCGTCCATCCGATTGAGAATGCGTGACAGCACAAACATCAAATCAGACAAGCGGTTGAGGTACTGTCGTGGTGCATCGTTCAGTGCCTCTTCATTGCCCAAGGCCACGGTAGCCCGCTCTGCACGTCTGGCAACAGTTCGGCAAATGTGCGCTTGCGCTGCAGCGCGATTGCCCGCAGGCAAAATGAACTCTTCCAGCTTGGGCAATTGGGTGTTGTATTTTTCGAGCGCCTCGTCCAAAACCAACACGGCTTCTGCCTTGAGCAGCTCAAAACCAGGAATGGACAACTCGCCACCTAAGTTAAACAATTGGTGTTGGACTTCGACCAAAAGATGCCGCACATCGTCGGGCATGCGCTCGCACAACAACAAGCCAATGTGCGAATTCAATTCATCGACATCGCCCATGGCATGAACGCGCAGGCTGTTTTTGGACACGCGTTGGTTGTTGCCCAAGCCTGTGGTGCCCTCATCGCCCGTTCGGGTTGCAATTTGTGTCAGTCGATTACCCATGGTGTTTCCCCTGTGCTTGAGGGACAGCAAAAAAGCATGTCTCAGCGTAAACTCTGATTTTGACCGAGTTTGCCGACATTTCGCTGACCAAGGTCAACTGCTTTGTCCCGTTAACGGGTTAACGGGTTAACCGGATAGCCCATTAACCCATCAGGCACTGACCGCCCCTTCTTTTTGGAGCCTCACATGAACGCACCCACTCCCGCTGCCCACTTGGCCCCTGTTGTTCAAGCCCGCCATGTGCCTCAGGCATTCCTTGATGCACTCAAAACACGGTTTGGCGACAACTGCTCCACAGCCCTGGTTGTTCGTGAGCAACACGGTCGCGACGAATCCGCATTTGCGCCTGTCCCACCGCCCTCTGCGGTGATTTTTGCTGAGTGCACACAAGATGTGGCCGATGCCGTGAAATTGGCCAGCCAGTACCAAGTGCCTGTCATTCCGTTTGGTGTGGGATCTTCATTAGAGGGCCATCTCTTGGCCGTTCAAGGTGGCATCAGCATTGACCTGACGCGCATGAACAAGGTGCTGGCCATCAATGCAGAAGATTTGACCGTCACGGTTCAGCCAGGTGTGACACGCAAGCAGTTGAATGAAGAAATCAAATCGACCGGTTTGTTTTTTCCGATCGATCCAGGTGCCGATGCCACCATTGGCGGCATGAGCGCTACGCGTGCCAGTGGCACCAATGCGGTTCGATACGGCACCATGCGTGAGAACGTTTTGGCATTGGAGGTGGTGACCGCATCCGGCGAAATCATTCGCACGGGCACGCGCGCCAAAAAATCAAGTGCAGGCTATGACCTCACCCGTTTGTTTGTGGGCAGCGAAGGCACTCTGGGCGTGATGACCGAAGTCACCGTCCGCCTGTACCCCTTGCCTGAGGCCATCTCTGCCGCCATTTGCTCTTTCCCTAGCATTGAGGCCGCTGTGCAAACCGTCATTCAAACCATCCAATTGGGCGTGCCCATTGCACGTGTGGAGTTGATTGACCACAACACCGTGCGCATGGTGAATGCTTATGCCAAGCTAGGCTTGCGCGAAGAGCCGCTGCTGTTGATGGAGTTTCACGGATCACCTGCCGGGGTTAAAGAACAAGCTGAAACCGTGCAAGAACTTGCCAGCGATCACGGGGGCAATGCGTTTGAATGGGCAACCACCCCAGAGGAACGCACCCGTCTGTGGACAGCCCGACACAATGCTTATTTCGCGGCACTTCAAAGCAGGCCTGGTTGCCGCGCCATCAGCACCGATACTTGCGTACCCATCAGTCGTTTGGCCGATTGCCTGCTCGACTCTGTGGCAGAAACCGATGCCAGTGGCATTCCCTACTTTTTAGTCGGACACGTGGGTGATGGCAATTTCCACTTCGGTTACTTGATCGATCCTGAAGTTCCCCAAGAGCGCGAAATTGCCGAAGCCTTGAATCACAAGTTGGTCAGCAGAGCCCTCAGCTTGGGCGGCACTTGCACCGGTGAGCACGGCATTGGTTTGCACAAAATGGATTTCTTGGTAACAGAAGCTGGCGAAGGTGCGGTCAACATGATGCGCACGTTGAAGCACGCGCTAGACCCTCACAACATCATGAACCCAGGGAAAATCTTCCGATAAAAAGAAAAGCCTCGCTTCATTCGCCAGTGTGAAACGAGGCCCTTTTTTAGGCGCGGTTTGATCAACCGCGCAAACGCTCAATCAGACCATTGAGTTCGTCCAAGGATCCAAACTGAATGGACAACTCGCCCATTTCTTCAAAACGGCCGTGGCGCTTCACGCGTTTCTTGATGTGCACCTCCACTTCGGCCATGAGCAAATCTGACAGCTCTTCTTCCACCCGTTTGATGTCGCGGGACTTTTCCTTTTTGGGTTTTTGCTGCACCAAGGAAAATTCGGCGCTGAGTTTTTTGACCAAGCTTTCAGCTTCACGCACCGACATTTTTTTGGCGCTGATTTGATTGGCCGCCGTAATTTGAGCCGCTCGGTCGAGGCCGAGCAAGGCACGCGCGTGGCCCATGTCGATGTCACCAGCCATCAGCATGGTTTGCACGGGGTCGGCCAAATTCAACAAACGCAACAAGTTGCTTGCGGCACTCCTTGAACGGCCTACAGCTTGTGCCGCTGTTTCGTGAGTGAGTCCAAACTCTTTAATTAGACGTTGTAAACCAAGGGCCTCTTCTAATGGGTTGAGGTCTTCGCGCTGGATGTTTTCTATCAAGGCCATGGCGGCGGCGGCTTCATTGGGTACGTCACGCACCAGCACAGGCACTTCGTTCAGACCCGCCAAACGGGAGGCGCGGAAGCGTCTTTCACCGGCAATGATTTCGTATTTGCCAGCGTTAGGGCCGTCGGTCAACTTGCGCACCAAGATCGGTTGCATGATGCCTTGCGCCTTGATGGACTCGGCCAACTCATAAAGAGCGCCTTCGTCCATTCGCGTGCGCGGTTGGTACATGCCAGGCACCATCTCACTCAAAGGCAAAGAAGATGGCAATCGATTTGCAGCCGCTTCGACGGCTTGTGGCGAGCTGGGCTCAACTTGAACTTTGGGACCGAGCAGTGCTTCGAGGCCACGTCCGAGGCCTTTTGGTTTTTTAGTGACCATCTTCTTTTTCTTTCATTAAACGGTTCAACATGGCGCGGCCTTCTGGCCAGTCGCCTAAATTAGATTCGGCATTGACATGCCCCTTGTGCCCCAGGTCCACGTAATCAGAGCCCCAGGCATTGGCAAATGCTTGCGCCCGATTTGGCGTGCAATAAGGGTCGTTTTGACTGCCCACCAACATGGTCTTGAAAGGCAATCGTTTCATCTCGATGGGGCGCCAACTTGAAAAGAGGTCTGCAACATCAGCCGCCTCCACATCGCCTGGCGCCACCAACAAAGCCCCCTTCACCTTGTGACACTGTGTCGACACAGTGGCCCACGCCGCCACTTGAATGCAGCCTAAACTGTGCGCCGCCAAGTAAACTGGGCCCTCTAGATCGGACAGAACGTCGTCCAATCGCGACAGCCAATCGCCCCTTAAAGGCCGCATCCAATCATGCTGCTCTACCACCACATCATGGTGAAGGGCAACCCACCTCATTTGCCAATGCAATGGCCCACTTCCTTGCCATCCGGGCAGTATCAGGACAGTTGGCTGGTGCATGTGCGTTCTGGTGTGCCTTAAAGGGTTGGAATGCGGATCACCAGCTCTTTGGCAAACTCCACAAATGCTTGACTGCCCTTGGCCGATGGGTCAAACACCACGCCAGGCAAGCCATAACTGGGCGCCTCCGCCAAACGCACATTGCGCGGAATGACCGTGTTGAAAACCTTGTCGCCAAAGTGAGATTTGAGTTGCTCGCTCACTTGCTGCTGCAAGGTAATGCGTGGATCAAACATCACACGTAGCAAGCCGATGATTTTTAAGTCAGGATTTAAATTGGCGTGAACTTGTTTGATGGTGTTGACCAAATCGGTCAAGCCTTCCAAGGCAAAGTACTCGCATTGCATGGGCACAATCACACCGTGTGCTGCGCACAGACCATTCAAAGTCAGCATCGACAAGGAGGGTGGGCAGTCAATCAAGACGAAATCAAACTCACCATCGACCGGCTCCAACGCCTGTTTCAAGCGCTGGTCACGGTGCTCAAGGTCAACCAACTCCACTTCGGCGCCGGCCAATTCTCGATTGGCACCCAAGACGTGATAGGCACATTTTTCAGAAAAAATGGCTGCCTCTTTGATGCTGGCAGACTCAAGCAATACATCGTACACACTGAGTTCGAGTTGGCGTTTGTCAACGCCCGATCCCATGGTGGCGTTGCCCTGAGGGTCTAAGTCAACAAGCAAAACACGCTGGCCCACTTTGGCCAAACCTGCAGCCAAGTTGACCGCAGAAGTTGTTTTACCAACACCGCCTTTTTGATTTGCAACACAGAAAATTTTTGCCATGAATTACTCTTTTAATTTTCGGTTGATGCGCTCATTTACCAAGGGCCAGTTTGAGGCCAAAACCAATCAAACACAGGCCCGCCACTTTTTGTAAAAACCCAGACACTCTGGGGTTGGCTCGAATGCGTTCTGCCATGTTGTGCGTGATGTAAACCACACCCAAACAGTACATTAAACCCAAGATGGCAATGGTTGCCGCCATGAATGAAAAAGTAATCATTCCTTGATGCTTCTCAGGGTCGATGAATTGGGGAAAGAAAGCGAAATAAAACATGATGGCCTTGGGGTTTAGCAAGGTGATGAACATGGTTTCTTTGAAGTATTTGCCTGGCGTAATTTTGATCGTTGGTCCTTCACCAGGTTTGGCAAAAACCATCCTGGCGCCTAGCCAAGTCAAGTAGGCAGCCCCCACCCACTGCATGGCCAAAAACAAATGAGGATAGGTTTGAAGCAAGGCAGCCACACCGGCCACCGTCATCCACAACAATATTTGGTCACCCAAGAGTAGCCCCAACACAGAGGCAACGCCACCCTTCATCCCGCCTTGGCTGGTCGACGTGATCAAGGCCAAATTACCAGGCCCAGGCAAAAACAAAAGCAAGACAAAAGCGGCCACAAATGCGCCGTAATCTGAAATTCCAAACATGCGAGGCTTTCTTATTTGGCCCAAGTGTAATGGGCGACAGCCAAATCTGCCCAATTAGGCTGGCGAACTTGCTGATTTTTTCATCCAAATCATGCAACGCTCGGCATCCAAACCAGGAACCGCCAGCTGTTCCACGTGAAACACCGTGGCAAACGCCGGCAAACTGGCCATTTCTTCGGCTGGCAATTTGCCCTTCATGGCCATCCAAACACTGGTTTCGGTCAGCGCAGCGGCAGACCATGTGACAAAGTCAGGCAAGGATGCAAAGGCCCGCGAGCACACCACATCAAAGGGGCCGCTCAATGTTTCAACGCGCGCATGGACGCCTTTGAGATTGGGCAACTTCAAGCTGGCGGCCACTTGCTGAACAAATGCTGCCTTCTTAGACACGGCATCCACGCACGTAACCCTCACCCTTGGGCAACAAATGGCAATGACAACGCCCGGCAAACCACCACCCGACCCCACGTCCAACAAGGCGCAAGACCGCTCGTCAAAGGACGGGATGCTTTGAAGGTGTCGCGTTAAAGGGCCGATGGCAGACAAACTGTCCAACAAGTGGTGTGTCAACATTTCTTGTGGGTCGCGCAAGGCCGTCAAGTTGTAGACCTTGTTCCATTTTTGAATCAAGGCCAAATAAGCCAACAACTGCTGTTGCTGGGCATCACTCAAACTCAAACCCAAAGCCTCAATGCCGGCCGCCAAGCTTGAAGCCATGCCGCCAGGCCCCAGAGACACCTCCCCCGTCACGAAGCGACGCCCTCAGCACCTTCAACCAACTCAGGCCTAACGCCCATGAACTCCTGGAAGCCACCTTTTTTCAAGTGAATCAGCAACAAGGAAATGGTGGCGGGCGTAATGCCGGAGATACGAGATGCCATACCCAAGGTTTCTGGGCGATGCTTGGCCAACTTTTGACGAGCCTCAATCGACAAAGAAGAGACCTGCAGATAGTCCAACTTGGCGGGCAATTTTAAGTTTTCATAGTAGGCTGAGCGTTCAACCTCCACCTTTTGTCTGTCAATGTAGCCAGAGTATTTGGCCGTGATCTCGACCTGCTCAATCACAGCTTCTGCCACGTCGCCCAATGTTTCACGTGAAACAGCATCGGCCTCAAAGCGACCACCATCCAAACTCATAAGTTGAGAATACGAAACATTCGGACGGCGCAGCAAATCTAACAGGTTGTGTTCGTGCTCTATGGCTTTTCCCAACACGCGCTCGGACTCTGCACTTGGCAAGTTTCGAGGGTTGACCCAAGTTGACTTCAAGCGTTCTGTTTCACGTGAAACAGCTTCGCGTTTGGTGCAGAAAGACGCCCACCGGGCATCGTCCACCAAGCCCATTTGGCGGCCGACCTCTGTGAGCCGAAGGTCGGCATTGTCTTCTCGCAATTGCAAACGAAACTCTGCTCTGCTGGTGAACATGCGATACGGCTCGGTCACGCCTTTGGTAATCAGATCGTCCACCAGCACGCCCAAATAAGCTTGGTCACGCGTGGGCAGCCATGCACCGCCCATGTCATTGGCTTGCCCTGACATTGCGCGGCATTGAAGCGCCGCATTGATGCCCGCGAACAAGCCTTGCGATGCGGCCTCTTCATAACCTGTGGTGCCATTGATTTGCCCCGCAAAGAAAAGTCCGCCAATTTGCCGAGTTTCAAAGCTACTTTTCAAAGATCGCGGGTCAAAGTAGTCGTATTCAATGGCGTAACCAGGTCGAAGAATGTGAACATTTTCCAAGCCTTTCATAGAGCGCACCAAGGCGTACTGAATGTCAAAAGGCAAGCTGGTAGATATCCCATTGGGGTAGAACTCGTGGGTGGTCAAACCCTCAGGCTCTAAAAAGATTTGATGACTGTCTTTGTCGGCAAAACGGTTGATCTTGTCTTCAACGCTAGGACAGTAGCGCGGGCCCACACCTTCAATCTTTCCTGTGAACATGGGGCTACGGTCAAAGCCAGATCGAATGATGTCATGGGTTCGTTCATTGGTGTGCGTTACCCAGCAAGGCATCTGCGCGGGATGCATGTTTGACTTGCCCATAAAGCTGAAAACGGGAACACCACCGTCAGGATTCAAGCCACCCGGCATGCCATCGCCTGGCTGTTCTTGGCATTGACTGAAGTCGATGGTGCGGCCATCTAGTCGAGGCGGCGTACCTGTTTTCAAACGGCCTTGCGGTAGTTTGAGCTCCTTCAAACGAGCAGACAGGCTGACAGCAGGCGGATCACCGGCGCGGCCAGCAGCATAGTTTTCTAGGCCCACATGAATTTTGCCATCCAGGAATGTACCGGCCGTTAAGACCACCGTTTTAGAACGAAAGCGAACGCCCACTTGCGTCACAGCGCCCACCACACGGTCTTCTGTTCCGTTAGACTCCACCATGAGGTCGTCTACAGCTTGCTGAAAAAGCCAAAGGTTTTCTTGGTTTTCGAGGCGGTGGCGAATGGCGGCTTTGTACAAAATACGATCGGCTTGGGCACGCGTGGCACGAACAGCAGGACCTTTAGAGCTGTTCAGAATTCGAAATTGAATGCCCCCCTCATCGGTGGCCAGCGCCATGGCGCCGCCCAAAGCGTCCACTTCTTTTACAAGGTGGCCTTTGCCTATGCCACCAATCGACGGGTTGCAACTCATCTGCCCCAAGGTCTCGATGTTGTGCGACAGCAAAAGGGTTTTGCAGCCCATGCGCGCAGATGCCAAAGCGGCCTCGGTGCCTGCATGGCCGCCGCCGACAACGATCACATCAAATTCTTGTGGATAAAGCATCAAATCACCCGTTCATGGCTCGTTTGGCCGGCGCTGCCCGCGCCGTGGGAGGCCGATGGCCAAGGGCGTTGATTTTATCTGCATCGGGTGTTCCATGCGCGACTGCACGGCAATCACCGCTCAAGCTAAGCTATCAGCCACACAAGGAGTCCCCATGACGCAACACAACAACAGCACCGACCGCTTCCACCCAGATGAGTGGCAATTGCGCGTCGACTTGGCCGCCTGCTACCGCTTGGTGGCTTTGTATGGTTGGAGCGATTTGGTCTTCACTCACATCAGCGCCAAGTTGCCGTCCTCTGTGGCGGGTGATGCGCATCAATTTTTGATCAACCCGTATGGCCTGATGTTCGACGAAATCACCGCATCAAGTTTGGTCAAAATAGACATGCATTGCAACAAGCTGGACGAAGACAACCCGCACCCCGTCAACCCTGCGGGCTTTGTCATTCACAGCGCTGTGCATGAAGCGCGCCCCGATGCGGGTTGCGTCTTGCACACCCACACACGCGCAGGGATTGCGGTCAGTGCGCAAAAACATGGCGTGTTGGCCATCAGCCAACAGAGCACCTTTGTCTTGGCCTCTCTCGCCTATCACGACTATGAAGGCGTGGCCATTCGAGATGATGAAAAGGCCAGGTTACAAACCGATTTAGGCGAGTCCAACTATTTAATGCTGCGCAACCATGGCCTGTTAACGGTTGGCAAGTCCATCGAAGACGCGTTCTTGCAGATGTACACCTTTGAGAACACGTGTCGCATCCAAGTGGACGCTTTGGCGGGTCAAACAACACCCACCGATTTAACGGCGGTCAATCCTCAAATTTTGACGGGCGTGGCACACGCCATGAAAGTTCAAACAGGTGGCCTAGGGGGCTCATTTGTGTGGCCTTCTTTGCTGCGGAAATTGAACCGCGAAAACCCCGGCTACGACGTTTGAGGTTTCAGCGGTTTTTGTTGCCAAGCCACAAAAGCGCCCAACAACAAAGCCGCTGCCGAAAACACCAAACCCCGCTGCAAGCCGCCAGGACCATCGGCAATCCACCCCACCACAGTGGGGCCCACTATTTGTCCCACGGCAAACACCACCGTGAAAGCACTGATACCAGACGCCCAATGTGACGCAGGCAAATTGTGTTTCACCATGGCGGTGGTGGAGGCCACCACCGACAAAAATACGCCTCCAAACAAAACTCCTGACAAAAGCATGGCGGGCCATGCAGAAGTGATTGCAGGAATAACCGTGGCCACACTTAACAAGGCGTTCAAAATGGCCAGCGCTTGTCCGCCGCGGTAATGATTCAACAAGCCCGCCCAAATTCTGGAAGAGGCCACCACCGCCAAACCCAAAGCGGCATAAAAGAAAGTGATGTTGGCAGCCGAGGCACCCTGCTCACGCAACACCGCCACCACAAAAGTCATGTAGCCAATGTAGCCCACACCAAAAAGGCCGTAGCCCAACAAGCCTGCAGCCCATACGCGCCATCGTGGCTTCTGGCTCAGTTGTGACGCGTCCTCAGGCCCAGATTGTTCATTGGCATTGGGTGACGAAGGCAATACAGGCAACA
>JBEDKQ010000036.1:0-19763 GCA_041172085.1 Pseudomonadota bacterium
ATTGCCGAAATTTTGAAGCGCACCAACGCACAAGACGGCGACATCTTGTTCTTCGGTGCCGACAAAGCCAAAGTGGTCAACGATGGCATTGGTGCCTTGCGCCTCAAAATTGGCCACAGCGAATTTGCCAAAAAATCGGGCTTGTTCGAAAACCGTTGGGCGCCAATGTGGGTGGTTGATTTCCCCATGTTCGAATACGACGAAGAGTCTCAACGCTATACCGCCGTGCACCACCCCTTCACAGCCCCCAAAGACGGCCACGAAGACTGGATGGTCACTGCGCCCGAGAAGTGCATTGCCAAAGGCTATGACATGGTCTTGAACGGTTGGGAAATTGGCGGTGGTTCTGTGCGTATCCACCGTGCCGACGTGCAGCAAAAGGTATTTGATGCATTGAAGATCACACCCGAAGAAGCCCAACTCAAATTTGGTTTCTTGCTCGACGCTTTGCAGTACGGCGCGCCACCTCACGGCGGCTTGGCCTTCGGTTTAGACCGCATCATCACCTTGATGACCGGTGCCGAGTCCATTCGTGACGTCATTGCCTTCCCCAAAACACAACGTGCTCAGTGCTTGCTCACACAAGCCCCTAGCCCCGTGGACGAAAAACAATTGCGCGAGTTGCACATTCGCGTGCGCAACCCCGAAGCCGTCAAGGCTTAAAGCAAAAAAGGCCGCAACAGCGGCCTTTTTTCATGATGGCCAGAGACCATCTTTCCAATTCCAATTTGCAGATTACTGGACCGACAAGCGCCACAAAGATGTGACCTCTGCTGCCCTTGCTGCATGCAAAGGGTCGCTGTCATCTTGAACTTTCTTGTGTTCCGCCTTGGTGTCAAGTTTGCCAATCACCTTCAGGCCACCCGCTGCAATCCACGCTTCCAGTTCTGTTCGCGTACGCAATCCCAAATGCTCCGCCAAGTCTGACAAAATTAACCAACCTTCACCCTTAGGCGCTAGATGCGCTGCCAATCCCGCCAAAAAGCCTTTTAGCATGGCGCTGTTCTCATCGTAGATGGCACGCTCAATGGGCGCGCTAGCGCGTGCAGGCAGCCAAGGGGGGTTGCACACTACCAGGGGTGCTTTGCCTTCAGGGAAGAGGTCGGCTTGGGTTAACTCAACTTTGCCTTGTAGACCTAGACGCTGAATATTTTCTTTGGCACACGCCAAGGCGCGTGCATCCAGGTCGGTGCCGACGACCCGCTTGACGCCACGTTTTGCCAAAACAGCAGACAATACCCCGGTACCCACCCCAATGTCAAAGGCCAATTCGGTGCTTGGCAACGGCGCATCAGCCACCAGTTGGATGTATTCACCGCGCACGGGTGAAAACACGCCATAGCTTGGATGAATGCGGTTGTTCGGGGCACTGCCCAGCGCCGTAATTTCCATGCCTTTTTGGTGCCACTCATGCGCACCCACCAGGCCCAGCAATTCACGCAGTGAGGTGACGCAGCCGGTGGTGCCTGCTGGACCCCAGGCTTCCTTCATGGCTTCGCGCCAGTCAGGCGCCCTGCGCAAACTGATCTGACGGTCTGGGTTGACCTGAATCAAGATCATGCTCAAGGTGCGTGCGCGTTGCGATTGGGCTTGGCGGTGCAAATGGAAGTTCTCTTGAGGAGAGTGCGTCACTTCAGGATTGGTTTTGGACGCGCGGCGAACTTTTTTGGGGGCATCGCACCGGCGTGCCAGAGCCTGAAGCAACAACCTGGCGTTTTGAAAATCACCACGCCACAGCATGCCTGTGCCTGCACAGGCCAAGCGATAGGCGCTGTCTGCACTCAAGGTGTCATCGGCCAAGACCACGCGCTTTGGCACTGCTGCACCCCGTTCACTGCGCCATTCGTCTTGGCATTCGTGGCCATTTTCTTGCCAAGTCAGGTACGTGGCAGAAGCGCTTAACGCAACTGAGGAGGGGGTGTTTGTTTCTAAACTGTGCATGGGGTGATCATAGGCGTTTCAGCAATGCGTCCTGCAAACAAGGTGAACTGGCATAAAGTTCATGCAGAATGTTCATCAGATGAAAGACAAGCCCTACAAAATTCCTGAATCAGTGTTGGTGGTCATTTACACACCCCAAGCTGAAGTCTTGCTCATTCGCCGAGCCGATGCAGGCACTTGGCAGTCGGTGACGGGCAGCAAGGATGCTGTCCATGAATCTTGGGAAGAAACGGCGCGTCGAGAGGTGATGGAGGAAACAGGCTTGGACACCCGTCATCCTGAGTTGCAATTGAACGATTGGTGCCTTGAAAATATTTATGAGATTTATCCGGCTTGGCGTTACAGGTATGCCCCTGATGTTTACCAAAATCGAGAGCGCCTCTTTGGCTTGGCTTTGCCACGAAGGTTGCCCATACAGCTCAGCCCTAGCGAACACACCGAATTTCAATGGTGTCCATGGCGAGAAGCGGCGGACCTTTGTTTTTCCCCCTCCAATTCTGAAGCCATTTTGATGCTGTCTCACAGGTTGGTTTTTGACGATGAAAAATGACAAACCAGCTTTTTTAAAAGTTGCCACCTACAACATTCACAAGGGTGTTCAAGGTTTGGGCCCAGCGCGCCGTTTAGAGATTCACAACTTAGGCTTGGCAGTTGAGCAATTGGACGCAGACATCGTGTGCCTTCAAGAGGTGAGAAAGGTACATCGCCGTGAAGAAAAATACTTCAAGCATTGGCCCGAGTTGCCTCAAGCAGAATTTTTGGCACCACCTGGCTATGAAGCGGTCTATCGAACCAATGCGGTCACGCGCCATGGTGAACACGGCAACGCCTTGTTGTCGCGGTGGCCCGTCATTTCACACCGGCACGAAGACATTTCAGACCATCGCTTTGAACAGCGCGGTTTGTTGCATGTTGAAGTTCAAGTGGGTGACGCGACAGCCGCCAATGACAACTTGGTTGCGCCTGTCAATGTGCATGTCATTGTGGTTCATCTGGGGCTCATTCCGGCCAGTCGTGTGCGACAAGTTGAGCAGCTGCACAAATACATTTCGCGGGAGGTGCCTGAGGGTGCTGCTTTGCTGGTGGCCGGTGACTTCAATGATTGGGGCACACGCATTACCCGAATGATGCAGCGCAAAGGGCTTCAAGAATGGCAGACCGATGCGCAGCCCACGTATCCTTCGCGATTGCCCATGGTGCAGTTAGATCACGTTTATGCAAGAGGCCTGACACCCATAAGCCAAATGGTGCCGCACGGCAAAATTTGGCAACGCATGTCAGATCATTTGCCCTTGGTCGCCAAATTTGCGCGATGAAAAATCACCCACCTTTGCGCGATGGTCATCAAATCAAGCTGTTGAAAGGCAGTGCAGAATATTTTCCTGCGCTCATTCGAACCATCGATGCAGCACGCTCTCACATCCACCTGGAAACTTACATTTTTGACTTTCATGCCACGGGAGCTTTGGTGGCCGCAGCCTTAGAACGGGCCGGCCGCCGCGGTTTGCGGGTTTGGGTGGTGGTGGATGGCGTCGGTACACCTCGTTTGCCAGAAGAGTGGCGAACGCGTTTTGACCAGTCTGGCGTGGTGTGGCGTGTTTATTCGCCATTGGGAACTTTGGGCCTTCTGATTCCCAGCCGGTGGCGCCGATTGCACCGCAAGTTGTGTGTCATTGATGGCCATTTGGCATTTTGCGGTGGCATCAATATTTTGGACGATTTGCACGATCCGCAGTATGGCGCCTTGAAGTCGCCTAGGCTAGATTTCGCAGTGTGTGCCACAGGCGCATTGGTACAGCAAGTGCAAGAGGCGACGACTCAGCTGTGGTGGCGCATGCAAGCTGTGCGTCACGTGCGTCAACAAAATTTTCCTGAAGCCTTCAGCTCATTCAGGGCTGCAGGGGTCCATTTGCCGTGGCTGCAAGATGCACACCAAGCACAGGGACAACGCTGGGTGGCTCGCGCAGGCTTGTTGCTGCGTGACAATGTGTTGCATCGCAGTCAAATTGAAAAAGCCTATCGACGCGCCATTGGCAAGGCACGCCATGACATTGTGATTGCCAATGCCTACTTTTTGCCTGGCAGAAAATTACGCCAAGCTTTGATCCATGCTGCGCAGCGCGGCGTCCGAGTTCAACTGCTGTTGCAAGGACGGTATGAGTACTTCATGCAATACCACGCAGCACGTCCTGTTTACGGACAACTCTTAGCGGCAGGGGTTGAAATTTACGAATACGAAGAAAGTTTTTTACACGCCAAAGTGGCGGTCATTGATGCACATCACGAGCACCCTTGGGCCACGGTAGGCTCCTCCAACCTCGATCCCTTCAGTCTGCTTTTGGCACGAGAGGCCAATGTGGTGGTGGCAGATGGTTTATTTGCCAAGCAGTTGCATCTTGGGCTGGCGCAGGCCATTGAGACGGGTAGCAAAAGGGTCATGCCTGGCGCTTTGATGGCGCGCTCTAGATTCCAGCGAACCATGGACTGGATTGCCTTTGGTTTGATGCGTTTTGCCATATGGCTGACTGGCAATCGCTACTGAAGCGTTTCATTGGGCGGAACGGTACAAGTCCGTACGGCTAGAAGTGACATCAATCACTGGTACGATCGTGCTTTGAATTTTCAAAACAAACGCTTATGAACGCTCCCGCCCATTTGCCTGCAGAGGACATCGGTACGCCCGTTTCCGTGAAGATTCGCGAGCGCATCCAGGCAGCACGCAAACGCTTCAATGCCAACGACAACATTGCTGAATTCATTCAGCCCGGTGAACTAGAGCATTTGCTCGATGAAGTTGCTGGCAACATGCAAAAAGTTTTGGACAGCATGGTGATCGACACCAAAAACGATCACAACACCCAAGACACAGCCCGCCGCGTGGCCAAAATGTATTTGAAAGAGGTCTTCAAAGGCAGGTACGTAGAAGGCCCAGAGGTCACTGAGTTTCCCAATGCCGAGCACTTGAATGAACTCATGATTGTGGGCCCCATCACAGTGCGCAGTGCCTGCAGTCACCATTTGTGCCCCGTCATTGGTCAAATTTGGATTGGCGTCATGCCCAATGAGCACACCAACGTCATTGGCCTGTCAAAGTACGCACGTCTGGCCGAATGGATCATGGGCCGTCCCCAAATTCAAGAAGAGGCCGTGGTTCAGTTGGCCGATTTGATTCAACGCAAAACCCAACCCGACGGCTTGGCCATCGTGATGGAAGCCAGCCACTTCTGCATGGGCTGGCGCGGTGTCAAAGACATGGACAGCAAAATGATCAACTCGGTCATGCGCGGTGTGTTCCTAAAAGATGCCAATTTGCGCCGTGAATTCTTGGCACTGATTCCTAGAAAGGCTTAATCATGTTGGTACGTTTGCTTTACGCCAGTCGCGCGGTTGATGCTCAGCCTTCCGTCATTGAATCGATCTTGGCCCAGTCCCGTCAATTCAACCCAAGCACGGGAATTACAGGTATCTTGGTGTACGGCGGAGGTATCTTTTTGCAAGCCATCGAAGGCGGCCGGGAAGCGGTGAGTGACTTGTACGGCCACATTCAAAAAGACCCACGCCACAAACAAGTGGTGTTGTTGCATTACGAAGAAATTTCGGAGCGCCGCTTTGGTGGTTGGACCATGGGGCAGGTTGATGTATCTCGCGTCAACACCAACATTTTGCTCAAGTACTCCGAGCGTGCCGAACTCGACCCCTACAGCGTTTCTGGTGCTGTATCGCTGGCATTGCTTGAAGAGTTAATGGCCACGGCCTCCATCATTGGGCGCGCCTGATTTTTCATCACTGAGTTTGCTGGGTTGCGATTTTTCTAGCAGCCCCAGCAAGCGCAAGCCCATTGTGGTCGCACTGGGCACCTTGCAAGCAGGCTGCGTGCAACTCAAGCAAATCCGGCAGTTTGAAACGCTTCAAACTTTTCAAGATTTTTTGCACCAACCCATCCCCAGCCACGCACTGTGTGTCGGTGGCTTTGATTTGCCTTTCGGCTTGCCCAGGGCGTGGGTTGAAGCCATGCAGTGGCCAACCACTTGGCCCGAATGCATGGACCTGTATGCCTCTCACTCGCGTGAAGCACTGCGCCAACTCTTCAAGTCGTTTTGTGATGCCAGACCTGTTGGCGCCAAGTTTGCCCACCGATTGACGGATTTGCCAGCGGGTTCTAGCCCCTCCATGAAATGGGTTAATCCACCAGTTGCGTGGATGATGCACGCTGGCGTTCCCTTACTCCGTCAAGCCGCATGGACCTTGCATGGCTTGGAAGAGGGGCGTGCCAACTGCGTTGCTTTAGAAGCCTATCCTGGTTTGTTGGCGCGTGAAATTGTGGGTCATCGCAGTTACAAGAGCGATGACAAATCGAAACAAACGGCCGAACGTTGGGTGGCACGCAAAGACATATTGCATGCCCTGGACTTAGCCCAAACCCGTTTGTCATTGCGTCTGAAATTAACGGCCTCGCAGCACGATGCCTTGTTGGCCGATGGCTCGGGCGATGCTTTGGATGCGGTTCTCTGTATGGTGCAAGCGGCGTGGGCTTGTGTACAACATGAGCAAGCAAAAGCGGCAGGTCAGAAGGGAAACTTTGGCTTGCCCAACTTTGACAAATTAGAGGGCTGGATCGTTAGCGCTTAATTGCAAGGGGACAAACTGCTTAGATGGCCATGCCTGCAATATCGTCTGGCACGGCTTGCAAGGCACGCAATGCAGCGATGGCTTCAATGTCTGTGCGATACAAATGCACGCCGTCTTGGTGCTGCAACTCGCCGGCTTGGCGCAAGGTGTTTTCAACGGGTAATTTAATGCCGCTGATGTGCAATTGAATGTGCCGCTGAGACAATTGCTTGCGCAACTGCTGCAGCGTTTCAACGCCCGTTGCATCGATGCGGTTAATTGGTTGTGCAAACAAGCAAACATGTTGAATATGAGCGTGCTCACGCAATTTTTCTGTGATGTATTTCTCAAAACTGCTGGCCGCTGCAAAGTCCAACTCTGCATCCATTCGCAAGGCAAAGACATTTGAGGAAATGGGTGGTAAGTGCCAAAGGTGACGATCGCGCAAACTGCCGTCTTCGTGAAGCCCTACCTCAATGATGCGTGGGTGAAGTCGGGTGTGTAAAAAGTGACTAAGTCCTAACAAAACGCCTGCTAACACGCCCCAATAAATGCGCGGCGTGCTGAGGAGTGTGATGGCAAAAGTCAAGCCTGCGGTGCTGGCTTCAATGCGCGAAATTTGCCACAGTTTGACAAACGCCTTGGGCTGAATCAGGCTGGAAACTGCCAAGATCACAATGGCCGCCAACACAGCGCGGGGAACATGAAAAAGTGCGGGCGAGGCAAACACAGCCAGCAACACGAAAGTGGCTGTGGCAATAGCAGCCCAGCCGGTTTTGGCGCCCGAAGCCAAGCTGATGGCCGACCTGGAAAATGAGGTGCTGGTGGCAAAACTGCCACACAGTGCAGAAGTTATTTTGGCCAGTCCTTGACCAATTAGATCTTGGTTCTCTTGCCAAAGCGTGCCTTCTTTTTGGTTCTCGGTTTTGGCGCTAGAAGCAGCTTCTAAAAAACTCACAAGCGCAATGAGCACAGCAGGCCCCAGCAACATGCCCAATTCAGACCAAGGCAGCATCTGTGGCAATGACAAAGTCGGAAGCGAAGCAGGCAAAGCACCAATCACTGCGCCCCCTTCATGGGCAAACCCAATGGCATAACTGATGCCCGCAGTAGCGGCCACCACCAACATGATGCTAGGCCATTTGGGTAGCCATTTTTTGGCTGCAAAAAGCGCAGCCAAACTGCCAAGACCAAATGCCAAATCTGCGGCTTGCACTGATCCACCTGGCTGCCAACCTGTGATGGCGGGTAACTGAGATGCCATGACCAACAAGCCTGCAGCTTGTGTAAAGCCCATCATGACAGGCGAGCTGATCAGGTTAAGCAACCAGCCGTAGCGGAGCAAGCCCATGAGCAATTGCAAAGTACCAGCCAGCAACGCCAACCAAATGGCCAACTGAACCCATTCCACGCTGGCGGGTTGGGCCATGCCTGTCAGCGATGCGCTGATGAGCACGCAGGTGAGCGCAGAGGGGCCAATTGACAATCGGGTAGAGCCGCCCCACAAAACGCCCACAACGGCAGGCAGCATGGCGGCATACAAACCAGTGACCAAAGGCATGCCGGCCAAAGCGGCATAGGCAACCGATTGGGGCACCATCAGCAAGGCGACAGAAAAACCAGCAAACCACTCATTGCGAAAACGTTCAGGGGTTAAGCGGGGCCACTGCAAAAAGGGCATCCAAGCTTGATGAGGTTTCATGCGGCCATGATAGGTTGGAATTGACTTGACGCTACCCCAGACAAACGCTTAAACGCGCAAACTGCTGCACACCGGGCACAGCATGTGCCTTTGCGTTTGAATGCTTTGCCACTCCATGTGATGCGCATTGAGCATCATCAATTGTCCGCGCAGGCTGCTGCCCATGCCACTGAGTATTTTGAGCGCTTCAGCAGCTTGCATGCTGCCCATGATGCCTACCAAAGGCGCTAACACACCCATGGTGGCACAACGCGTTTCTTCAAAATCTTGTGCAGGTGGAAAGACACATGCATAGCAGGGTGAGTCAGCGTGTTGGGTGTCGTACACCGATATTTGACCATCTAAGCGCAAGGCCGATGCAGACACCAGTGGTTTGTGGTGGTGCACGCAAGCCCCATTGATGGCATGCCGAGTTTGAAAGTTATCGGTGCAGTCCAAGACCACATCGACATGAGCGACCAAGCTATCAAGCAAAGTTGCATCGGCTTTACTGGCATAGGTGCTGATTTGCAGATCTGAATTAATGGCCAGCATGGCAGTTTTGAGTGACTCAACTTTGGCATGACCGACTCGCGACTGCGTGTGTGCTATTTGACGTTGTAAGTTGGTAATGTCAACTTCGTCATGGTCTACCAAACTGATGTGCCCCACGCCTGCGCTGGCCAAATAGAGCGCAGCGGGCGATCCCAACCCACCAGCCCCGACGACCAATGCATGCGATTGAGAAACGCGCTCCTGACCTTCAACACCCCATTCGTCCAGCAGAATGTGACGTGAGTAGCGCAGGAGTTGGTCGTCCCTCATGGGCGCTTATTTGTCTTTGATCGGTTCTTTGCGTTCGGCCAAAGTGGCGCTCGCTTTGACAGGCAAGCCTTTGAGTTGATTCAGTGCTTGATTGAGCTGGAAATCTTTGGGAGAACCAAACTCGGGGGGCCTTCTTTCAGACTCTGGCTTCTTGGCTTCGGCTTCCAATTTTTTCAGAGCTTCTTCGCGAGCTTTTTGGCGCTCTTCGTTTTTCTTCTCGGCTTCTTGGCCATTGCCCAAATGTTTTTCTAAGTCGGCTTCGCGTGTACGCAGCGCAGCAAAGACGTTGCCGTTTTCGGTTTCGTCGAGCATGACGTCTGGCAAGATGCCTTTGGCCTGAATGGAGCGGCCATTGGGCGTGTAATAACGGGCAGTGGTGAGCTTTAGCGCGGTATCTGGACCCAATTGACGCACTGTTTGAACCGAACCTTTGCCAAAGGTTTGGCTGCCCATGATGGTGGCCCGTTTGTGGTCTTGCAAAGCACCGGCCACAATTTCACTGGCAGAAGCTGAACCTTCGTTGACCAACACCACCAGCGGTATCTTTTTCAATTGGCCCTGGGTGTTTTGCGTGAGGCGTTGAATAGGATCGGTCTCAGAACTTCGGCGCCAAAACTGAGGTGAAGCCTTGTAAACAAATTTGCTTTCTTCCAATTGGCCGTTGGTAGACACCACCGTCGCGTTTTCTGGCAAAAAGGCTGCCGACAATGCCACAGCAGCATCGAGCAAACCACCTGGATCGTTGCGCAAATCGAGGACCAAGCCCTGTAGTTTGGGCTCTTGCTTGTACATGTCTTCTATTTTCTTTGCGAAGTCTTCGACGGTGCGCTCTTGGAACTGGGCCACACGAATCCAACCGTAGCCGGACTCCAATAGCTTGGCCTTGACCGATTGCGTTTTGATTTCTTCGCGCACGATGGTGACGGTGAAGGTGCGACTTTCTTCTTTGCGGAAAACAGTAAGAACCACTTTGGTGTTGGGCTCACCACGCATGCGTTTGACCGCATCGTTCATGGACAAACCTTTGACAAACGCATCGTCAATTTTGGTGATGAGGTCGTTGGTTTTGAGGCCTGCTCGGTCTGCAGGGGAGCCCTCAATAGGAGACACCACTTTGACCAGGCCTTCTTCTTGGGTGATTTCAATGCCCACGCCGACAAAGCGACCCGACGTACCTTCACTGAATTCTTTGAAACTCTTTTTGTCAAAATACTGAGAGTGTGGATCGAGGCTGGAAACCATGCCAGAGATGGCTTCAGTGATGAGTTTTTTCTCGTCCACTGCTTCAACATAGTCGCTCTTGACCATGCCAAACACCGCAGCCAATTGCTGCAATTCTTCAAGGGGCAAAGGCGCAAATGTGCCGCGCGCCGTGGTTTGAAGCGAAATGGTGGTGAGAGCACCCGCCAGTGCACCCACGCTTAACCAACCGACTATTTTCAGTTTTTGACCCATGTTCATTGACCCTGAAGGTCTCCTTTTGAACCAATATACACCCGGATGGCCATGCTTGTAGACATCAGGTCTTGCGCCAGTGATAAAAATCAGGCCTTGCCTTGGCTGGCAACAGCAGCGGCCGCTTTGGCGGCGGCCTCGGCGTCGCCAAGGTAGTAGTTGCGAACAGGTTTCAGGTTGGCATCGAGTTCGTAAACCAAGGGAATGCCGTTGGGGATGTTCAAATTCACGATATCGTCATCGGAAATGTTGTCCAAGTATTTAATCAGGGCGCGAATGGAGTTGCCATGGGCGGCCACTACCACACGCTTGCCAGCTTTGATGGCGGGCGCCATGGACTCTGTCCAGAATGGCACCACGCGTGCAACGGTGTCTTTAAGGCACTCAGTCAAAGGCACATCTTCAGGCTTGAGCTTGGCATATCTCAGATCGGCTCTTTCACAGCGAGGGTCTTGCTGCTCTAAGGCGGGTGGCGGCGTGTCGTAGCTGCGGCGCCAGACCAAGACTTGCTCGTCGCCAAATTTTTTGGCCGTTTCAGCTTTGTTCAAGCCTTGCAATGCGCCATAGTGACGCTCGTTGAGGCGCCAGCTGTTGTGAACAGGAAGCCACTGACGCTCCATGGCATCTAGGGTGTGCCACAGGGTATGAATGGCACGTTTTAAGACGCTGGTATAGGCCAAGTCAAATTCAAACCCTTCTGCCTTCAAGAGACGTCCCGCAGCTTGCGCTTGCGCAATGCCTGTATGGGTCAGGTCGACATCGGTCCAGCCAGTGAAGCGATTTTCTAAATTCCAAGTGGATTCGCCGTGGCGAATGAGAACGAATTTGTACATGGTGAAAGGTTTAATCAGAGAGGACAATACAGGTTTCCGCCCGCCATTTTAGAATTCGAATCTGGCGTGTGGCCGATAAATGCGCTGCATGTGAACTTTTTAAGGGTTTTTTGTGAATTTTCTGATTGAAAACTGGATGTTGGTTGCCGTGGCTGCTAGCTCTGCCTTGGCACTTTTCTGGCCCGCACTCACCAAAGGTGCTGCAGGGGGCGTCGAACCCTCCGAAGCCGTTTTGCTAATGAACCGCGAAAAAGCCGTGGTCATTGATGTTTGCGAGCCTGCCGAATTTGCGCAGGGGCATGTTGTGGGTTCTAAAAATATTCCCTTGGGTCAGCTTGAAGCGCAGTTGCCCCAAGTGGTCAAAAACAAAAGCTTGCCCGTCATCATGGTTTGTCAAGCGGGTAGCCGTGCCAGCCGCGCTGCAGCACAAGCCCAAAAATTGGGTTTTGAGCGAGCGCAAGCTTTGGCAGGTGGCTTGAAGTCTTGGCGCGAAGCCAACTTGCCTGTTGAAAAAACCTAAGCGTTCAAAGATCTCATTGGAGTTGTCATGCCACAAGTGAAGATGTACACCACCGCCGTTTGCCCTTATTGCGTTCGGGCCAAACAAGTCCTGAAGTCCAAGGGTGTCACAGACATCGAAGAAATCAGAATTGACACCCAGCCAGAAGCACGCGACCACATGATGAAAATCACGGGTCGACGCACTGTGCCGCAAATCTTCATTGGCGAAACCCATGTGGGTGGTTGTGACGATTTGATGGCGCTAGATGCCAAGGGCGGTCTGATGCCGCTTTTACAAGCCAATTGACCTTGGTGCGCACTTCAGCGCGCTTCGGCATGGGTGATAATCTGTCCTGAACTTGCGGCAGGGGCTTGTACAAGCGGCCGCAAGCAAGATCCATTTACAACAAGTTAACTTATGTCAGAAGAAAACACTCCCGTGTTCCAAATCCAGCGCGTTTATTTGAAAGAAGCGTCTTTGGAACAGCCCAATTCACCGGCCATCTTGTTGGAGCAACAACAGCCCGCCGTCGACATTCAATTGGGTGTGGAAGCCAACCAAGCCGCTGAAGGTGTTTACGAGATCTGCGTCACTGCGACTGTGCACACCAAGATTGATGACAAAACTGTGTTTTTGGTCGAGTGCAAACAAGCTGGCATTTTCGAGATTCGCAATTTGCCTGAAGACCAAATCGGCCCCATCATGGGCATCGCTTGTCCACAAATCGTCTACCCCTATCTGCGTGGCAATGTGGCAGACATGGTGACACGCGCTGGTTTTCCACCCGTGCACTTGGCAGAAATCAACTTCCAAGCCATGTACGAACAGCAACAAGCAGAAGCTGCCAACCAAGCGGCGGCTGCCCCTCAAGTTCAGTAACCCTCTCGCGAAAGCACCAGCTTGAGCCTGAAGATTGCGGTCATCGGGGCGGGTGCTTGGGGCACGGCACTGGCCATCAGTGCCAGCCGCGAAGGCTCGGGGCATGCGGTTCAGTTATGGACGCGTGACCCTGTTGCAGCTTCACAGCTTCAATCACTGAGAAGCAACCCACGCTATTTGCCGGGCATCTACTTTCCATCGGCGTTGCAATGCGTCAGTACCCCCGCTTCTGAGTTGGCCCATTGGGCCAAGCAACACGACTTGATTGTGATTGGTACACCCATGTCGGCATTACGGGACATGTTGCACGCCTTGCAAGAGATCCACACACCGGTGGCTTGGCTTTGCAAAGGCTTTGAAGCAGGTGGTCCTGGTGTTGAGTCGGGTGCGATGCCGCACGAGGTGTGCCAGCAGGTTGCGCCGCATCTCAAGGCCGGGGCTTTGAGTGGTCCCAGTTTTGCCCTCGAAGTGGCCAATGCGCAGCCCACCGCCTTGGTGGCGGCCAGTTCGCAGGAAAGTGTGCGCCAAATCTTGGTGAAGGCTTTTCACAGTGCCAGTTTGCGCGTGTATGCCAACGAAGACATTGTGGGCGTCGAAGTTGGTGGGGCTGTCAAAAATGTATTGGCCATCGCCACGGGTCTGTGCGATGGTTTGAATCTTGGCTTGAATGCCAGGGCAGCTTTGATCACGCGTGGATTGTCTGAAATGACGCGCTTGGGCTTGGCTTTGGGTGCCAAACCAGAAACCTTCATGGGCTTGTCTGGCTTGGGTGACTTGGTGCTCACTGCCACAGGAGATTTAAGTCGCAACCGCAAGGTGGGCTTGTTACTGGCCCAAGGCATGGACTTGCAACAAGCCGTTCAATCTTTGGGGCATGTGGCTGAAGGGGTATACAGTGCCCGCACCGTGGTGAAGCGCGCGCAAGCTCTGGGTGTCGACATGCCCATCTCTCAAGCGGTGGTGGCGTTGCTTGATGGACAATTGAAACCTGCAGAAGCTGTTGCAACTCTGATGGGTCGTGGCGCTAAAGGGGAAGCCGCTTAAGGGAAAGCCGCTTAAGGGGATGCCGCATAAGGGCCGTCAACGGCGCGGCGCACCCACAGCCCGCCCAAAAATTAAACAGGCGTAAATGCCAATCGCACATAGATGGGTGCGAAAGCTTCAGCTTGTGTAATTTCAATCAGGGTTTCTTTGGCCAGTTCTAGGAGCGCTATGAATGTCACCACCAGCACAGGTGAACCTTTGCTGGGGTCAAACAGGTTTTCAAACTCTACAAACTTGCGGCCTTGAAGGTGCTTCAAGACAATGCTCATGTGCTCGCGCACACTCAGTTCTTCGCGAGAAATTTTGTGGTGCTGAACCAACTTGGCGCGCTTCATAATGTCTCGCCAGGCTTCTTGCAATTCCACCAAGTGAACGTCGGGGAAGCGCGGTTGCAGACTTTGCTCGATATAGACCTGGGCCTTCAAGAAGTCGCGGCCATATTGGGGCATATTGCCCAATGACATAGAAGCCATTTTCATTTGCTCGTACTCAAGCAAACGGCGAACCAATTCGGCACGAGGATCTTCGGGTTCTTGGCCCTCGGCCACCTTTTTGGGGGGCAGCAACATGCGAGATTTGATTTCAATCAGCATGGCCGCCATCAGCAAATACTCTGCGGCCAACTCCAAGTTGTGTTGGCGGATTTCATCGACATAGCTGAGGTACTGGCGCGTGACAGCAGCCATGGGTATGTCAAGGATGTTGAAGTTTTGCTTGCGAATTAAGTACAACAACAAGTCCAGAGGCCCTTCAAAGGCTTCTAGAAAAACCTCCAAGGCATCCGGTGGGATGTAGAGGTCGTTGGGCATGGAAAACAAAGGCTCGCCGTACAAGCGGGCCACGGCCACGTGGTCGATGACCTCGGGCAAGCCGACCGAGTTTTCAACGGCAGCTAGCGTTTCGGCGGATGTGACCGTGTTTTCCAAAAGACTCAACCTTTGGTCTGATAGACGTAAGGTTTTTGCGCCACGCGACCCGCATTGAATTCTTTCAACACATGGCGGTCTACGGATGCGTTCCACAACAAAGCGCGGGCTTCTTGTTGGGCGTTGTCCAAGTGAGGGCGGTCGGCCTTGAGCTGTTCAATGAACTGCGTGGTGTCGGATTGGTAGTCGGGACGGCGAAAAAAATGCAAGAGCGACATGACAAAGCGCTTTCTATGAATAAGCTCTTATTTTAGCGGTCTGGCGCTAGGGCTTGTCTGACGAAATTGCAGTTTCTAGGCCACTGGCCAAATCTAACTTGAAGTCGTTGCCCACCAAGTCTTGAAGTCCGGTTCGCTTGGCAATGTCCAGAGGTTGGTGATTCAGGCCGCAAATGATCAGCCGAACATGCTTTTTTTGACAAACATGCGCCAGCGAAACCAAGGCGTCTGCCCCAGAGGAATCGATGTAAATGAGGTTTTTGAGGTCCAAAATAACCGCTTTTTGCGGCAATTGGTCTTCAATGGCTTCCACCAATTTAACGGCGCCAAAGAACAAGGCGCCATAAAAACGGTAGGCGCTGATACGACCGTCTTGGCCGCTCAAGGCTTGGGTGTCCTGGGGGCGCAGTTGTTCAACGCGGCTTAGGTTGGAAATTCGGTAAATGAAAGTGACGCATGCCGCAAAAAGTCCAAACTCAACGGCCACAGTCAGGTCCACCATCACGGTAAGCAAAAACACCGCCACCAGCGTGATGCGATAGGGCGCGCGGAACTGTTTCAGATTAGAAAAGGCATGCCACTCGCCCATGTTCCAAGCCACAAACATCAAGATTGCGGCCAAAGCGGCCAAAGGCACGTGATTGGCCAAAGGTGCAGCCACCCAGACCACCAACAGCAAAGTCAGTGCGTGCACCATGCCCGCTACAGGGGAGCGCCCGCCGCTTTTCACGTTGGTGACGGTACGTGCAATGGTGCCAGTGGCGGGCATACCGCCAAAGAAAGGCGTGACAAAATTGGCCACCCCTTGCGCCATCAGTTCTTGATTGGGGTTGTGTCTGTCGCCAATCAGACCGTCAGCAATGCGAGCACACAACAAAGACTCTATGGCGCCCAACAAGGTGAGGGTGAAGATGGGCATGCTTAAGTGTTTCAGGTTGTCCAAGCTGAACTCGGGCCAAACAAAGCTGGGCAACTCAGAAGGTATGCCACCAAATTTGCTGCCAATGGTTTCTACGGGCAAGCCCATGGTTTGCGCCACCAGGGTGGCGACCACCAAGGCCACAATAGAGCCAGGAACGACTTGCAATGCTTTGCGCAAGCCACTGGGTTCAGCTTGATGTGGGCGGGGTGCAAAGGTGCGTTGCCACATCACAATCAAAATCAGTGAACCTAAAGCAAGGGCAAAAGACGTGACTTGAAAGCTGGGCAAGGCCTCATTCAAGGTTCGCAGAATGCCCCAAAAATCGGCTGGCATGTTGTTCACTTTGAGACCTAGAAAATCTTTGGCCTGTGACAGCATGATGAGCACGGCAATGCCGTTGGTGAAACCAATGACCACCGCTACCGGAATGAAGCGAATCAAGGTGCCCAGTTTGAGCAAGCCCATGATGAACAAGAGCACGCCCGAGGCAGCGGTGGCAATGATCAGATTGGCCAGTCCGTAACGTTCGAGGATGCCATACACAATGACGATGAAAGCGCCTGCAGGACCCCCAATTTGCACCTTGCTGCCCCCCAGCGCTGAGATGAGGAAACCCGCAATGATGGCGGTGAACAAACCCGCTTCGGGTTTGAGGCCAGAGGCAATGGCGAAGGCCATGGCCAAGGGCAAGGCCACCACACCCACGGTGAGTCCGGCTGCGATGTCTGAGCCCAGGTGCTCGCGCGTGTAACCCTTTAACGAGTCAACGAGCTTGGGGCGAAAGAAAAAGGCCATGCGTCAGTGTAGCGCTGCTGAGGACCTCATGCGCGACCTGTCACTGAGCTTTTGAATGGCCTAGATCAGTGAATTCGCATGCCAGGTTTTGCACCTGGCCAGGGATTCAAGACGTAAATGCCGGGTTCGGCTTTTTCATCTGCATGACTGGCAGCCAATACCATGCCTTCGGAAACACCAAACTTCATTTTGCGCGGCGCCAAGTTGGCCACCATGACGGTGAGCTTGCCCACCAAGTCGTCGGGTTTGTAGACACTTGCAATGCCACTGAACACATTGCGGTGTTTGCCTTCGCCCACATCCAAAGTGAGGCGCAAGAGTTTGGTAGAGCCTTCAACGGCTTCGCATTGCACAATTTGCGCAATGCGCAAATCGATCTTGGCAAAGTCGTCGATGGAGATGGTCGGTGCAATGGCTTCGCCGCCGGGCAAGGGGGCAGCTTCGACGACGGGCTCGGGCGCTTCGAACAATGCGTCGAGCATGGCCACATCGACGCGTTGCATCAAGTGCTTGTAATCATTGATGGCGTGTCCTGCGCCCAAGGAAGCTTGCACGTCTGTAAAGCGCATGGGTTCAATGTTCAAAAACTTTTCGACGTTGCTGGCCAGTGAAGGTAGAACGGGTTTGAGCATGAGGCTGAGCAAGCGGAATGCTTCAATGCAGGTGGTGCAAACGTCGTGCAGGCGTGCGTCCATGCCTTCTTGTTTGGCCAATTCCCAAGGTTTGTTTTGGTCCACGTATTCGTTCACGCGGTCTGCCAAGAGCATCACTTCGCGCAGGGCTTTGGCGTAGTCGCGTTCGTCATACAGTTTGGCAATGGGCGCCACGCCTTCGTGCAGTTGCTTGAGCAAGGCCTGACCATCGGCCGATACCGTACCCAACTTGCCACCCAAACGCTTGGCAATGAAGCCTGCCGCGCGCGAGGCAATGTTGATGTACTTGCCCACCAAGTCGGAGTTGACCCGCGCCATGAAATCGTCGGGGTTGAAGTCGACGTCTTCGTTGCGGCCATTGAGTTTGGCGGCGATGTAGTAACGCAGCCACTCGGGGTTCATGCCCAGTTTCAAATATTTGAGCGGGTCGAGGCCAGTACCGCGGCTCTTGCTCATCTTCTCGCCACTGACCGTTAAGAAACCGTGGACATAAACTGCATTGGGTGTTTTGCGACCGCTAAAGTGCAGCATGGCGGGCCAGAACAGCGTGTGGAAATACGTGATGTCTTTGCCTATGAAGTGGTACTGCTCGACATTCGGGTTGTTGATGTAGGCGTTGTAGTCCACACCGATCTTGCCCAAATAGTTTTTGAGCGAAGCCAAATAACCAATGGGCGCATCGAGCCATACGTAGAAATGCATCGCGGCTGATGTCCCAGTCGCCCAAGCCGCCTTGGCCTTCTTCGTCTTTGGCAAACCACTCTTTGATTTTGTTCAGCACTTCGGGCTGCAGGCGGCCTGACTCGTGCGTCCATTTTTCTAAGAACTCAACGCAGCGTGGGTCTGACAATTTGAAGAAGTAGTGCTCGGATTGTTTCAGTACTGGCGTGGCACCTGACAAAGCAGAGTAGGGGTTCTTCACTTCGGTGGGCGAGTACACCGCACCACAAGATTCGCAGCTGTCGCCGTATTGGTCTTTGGCGCCGCACTTGGGGCATTCGCCTTTGATGAATCGGTCGGGCAAGAACATTGACTTTTCGGGGTCAAAGAACTGCTCAATGGTTTTGGTGGCAATCAGGCCAGCGGCTTTGAGGTCGCGGTAAATTTGTTGGGCCAGTTCGTGGTTCTCTGGTCCGTCTGTGGAGTGCCAGTTGTCAAAGGCGATGTGAAAACCGTCGAGATAAGGCTTGCGGCCGGACGCAATGTTGGCCACAAACTGTTGGGGTGTGATGCCGGCTTTTTCGGCGGCAATCATGATGGGGGCGCCGTGGGCGTCGTCGGCACACACAAAGTGCACCTCATGGCCTTGCATGCGTTGTGCGCGAACCCAGATGTCGGCCTGGATGTATTCCATGATGTGACCGATGTGAAAATTGCCATTGGCATAAGGCAAAGCGGTCGTGACAAAAATTTGTCGTTGGGCAGCAGTGGGGTTCGAAACAGACGAGGCAGACATGAGGGGGCAACTTGTAGGGGAATCCTCGATTTTATGGGCTTCGGCGCCCTGATGTCGCTAAACTTCCGGCCATTCGCAGAAAGTTTCACATGTCGACCCCAGAACAACTCCAAAAAGCCCTCGAATCGGTCATCGACCCTAACACCGGCAAAGATTTTGTCTCCACCAAAGCCCTGAAAAACTTGGTGGTGGACGGCGGCAATGTGGCCTTTGAAGTCGAGCTGGGCTACCCCGCCAAGAGTCAAATTCCTGGTTTGCGCAATGCCCTCATTGCAGCTGCCAAACAAGTGCCCGGCGTCACCAACGTCTCGGCCAATGTCACCACCAAAATTGTGGCCCATGCGGCACAGCGCGGCGTGGCTTTGTTGCCTCAGGTGAAAAACATCGTGGCCGTTGCCTCTGGCAAGGGCGGCGTAGGCAAGAGTACGACCGCCGTCAATTTGGCGTTGGCACTGGCTGCAGAGGGCGCCAGTGTGGGCTTGCTCGACGCCGACATTTACGGCCCCAGCCAGCCCATGATGATGGGCATTGAAGGCCGACCCGAAAGCGAAGACGGCAAAACCATGGAGCCCATGGAAAACTATGGCGTTCAAGTGATGTCGATTGGGTTCTTGGTGAACCAAGACGAGGCCATGATTTGGCGCGGCCCCATGGCCACGCAGGCACTCGAGCAGTTGCTGCGCCAGACCAACTGGAAAGATTTGGACTACTTGATCATCGACATGCCGCCTGGCACCGGTGACATTCAACTCACCCTCAGCCAACGCGTGCCCATGACAGGCGCCGTGATTGTGACCACACCTCAAGACATCGCTTTGCTAGACGCCAAAAAGGGCATCAAGATGTTTGAAAAAGTGGGCGTACCCATTTTGGGCATTGTGGAAAACATGGCGGTGCACGTGTGTACCAACTGTGGCCACGTGGAGCACATTTTTGGCGCCGATGGCGGCAAGAAAATGGCCGAGAACTATCAGATGGATTACCTGGGTGCTCTGCCCTTGAACATGCAAATTCGTTTGCAGGCC
>JBEDKQ010000037.1:0-18566 GCA_041172085.1 Pseudomonadota bacterium
TTGCACGAACGCTATAACGCTCTGGCGCGCTCATGGCCAGCTCGTTCAGTTTTTGTGCAATGGCAGGTGTATTTTTAACCCTCATCCAAGCAGCTGACAATTGCTCTACAACAGCAGGTGGCGTAGCTACAGGTGCAAACACAATAATCCAGCCCAAATACTCAAAATCTTTGACACCCATTTCAAGCACAGTGGCTGTGTCGGGCATGGAGCTCACACGCTCCTTTGTGGTAACCGCTAACAAGCGCAGTTTGCCCGACTTCACATGCGCCATGGCCACGTTGGGTGCAGTGAACATGACTTGTATTTGACCAGCCAACAAATCGATCACAGCTTGTCCATCCCCCTTATAGGGGATGTGCGTCATTTGGATACCTGTCGAGCCATTGAAAAACTCAGTGCATAAGTGACCCGAAGAGCCATTGCCGCCAGACCCATAGGTGAGCTGATTAGGGTTTGCCTTTGCCAGGGCAATCAATTCTTTGACATTGCTGGCTTTAACTGATGGATGAACCACTAACACAAAGGCACCTGCCCCTAGCATTGCAACAGGCACCAATTCACGCATTGGGTCGTATGTGATTTTTGAGAACATATGCGGCATGACCACAATGGATGCTGGACCCGAAATCAAAAGTTGATGACCATCTGATACACCCTTGACAACTTGATCAGCAGCCGGCATGCCACTTGCACCCGGTTTGTTCTCGACGATAAAGTTTTGTCCCAGTCCAGGTCCAACAGCATCAGCAAACAAGCGCGCTAAAAAATCCGAAGGTCCACCAGGCGGCGAACCGACCACCAACTTAACGGCTTTTTGAGGAAATGACTGCGCCCACGACACACCAACACCCCAAGCACTTGCAATGCCCGCAGCTAACGCGGAAGTTAACTTTCTTCTTGTCAAATTCATAGCAGTCTCCAATTGTTTTAGCCATTGTGAATTGCTCTTTTCTAAAGTAGAAATAGAATCTAGGACTTAGGTATAAGCAAAAGTAATATGTCCATATCAGCAAAAGTTTTACTTAATCGCCTGATGTCGAAGGCCAGGTTTCGGCATTTTGAGATATTGGTGCGACTAAACGAACTGGGCAGCGTCAAGCGCACCGCCGATTCGATTGGCATGACACAACCAGGTGTGACGCAACTCTTGGCTGACCTTGAAGATCTTCTAGAAGTTACGCTGTTTCACCGACACGCCAGAGGTGTCTTACCCACAAAAGCCTGTCAAGATTTGTTGCCAATGGCAAGGCAATGCTTGTTGGGTTTGAGCACCACCGCAGAAGCCATTGCCGATCGATCAACCAGTGGTCAAGGCGTGGTTCGAATTAAAGCGTCAACTGCCGGTATCAATGGGCTTCTAGTAGAAGCCATACCGCTATTGAATGAAAAATTTCCTGGGATTCAGCTTCACATCCACGAAGCAGAAGTGAACGATCAGTTTGCCGCTATCAGCAAGGGGGAAATTGAATTAGGCATTTGTCGCCAACCTGCACAGACCCCTTCTGGCTGGCACTTTGAAGCTCTTTTACCAGATGAATTTGTGGTGGTTTGCAACCCTTCACACAGACTTGCAAAAAAAACCAAAGTGACTTGGCAGGATTTAAGCAAAGAAACTTGGGTGCTCTCCCCCATTGGTTCTGCGGCTCGCGATAAGTTTGAGGAACTGTGCATTCAATACGAATTCACCCCACTGACATGTCACGTCATTACCCGAGTTTCATCAATGAGTTGGGCCATGATGCAAAAAAGATACCTTGTCACTTTGGTACCAGGAAGCGTATTTCAACAACTCAAGAATGCGCATCAGTTAACGGCTGTTAAATTGAAAGATAAGCTACCGTTTGATCCTCTCGGACTCCTGTTACCTGAAAAAGATGTGTCGATGGCGACACAGTCGGTGACTGTTTTTTTACGGCAGTTTTGTCAGCAAAAGAAAAGATGAAGCTAAGTTAATCCTTAGATAGTATTAATTGTGAAGGTCATCAAAACAGTACTTTTTCGGTGGGTGATTAAAGCGCCATGAAGTTAAGTTGAAAGCCTAATCAGCGTTTGAACTAAATGCTTGAACCATAAAGTGAACAAAGGCCTTCACCCTAGCCGCAGACTTGTGCTGCGCTGGATATACAGCATAGATATCTGCATTTGGTGTTCGAAATTGAGGGAGTATTTGCACCAACTGCCCCTGGGCCAAATAGGTTCGAATGTCCCACTCTGCACGCATCAAGATGCCATGACCATCGAGAGCCCATTGAACGGCAATGCTGCCATCGTTAGTCGTTAGATTGCCTCGTGTCTTGATAGTTTCAGTTTTCCCAGATCTACCGCGTGACAATTTGATTACCCCATAAGCTTCGCCGCCCTGCCGGATGCTGATGAAGTTGTGCCGAACCAAATCTGCTGGGCTGATGGGTTCACCATGACGGGCAATGTAGGCGGGTGAGGCACACAACAAGCGCTGATTGTCTGCAATTTTGCGAGAAATTACGCGAGTATCTGGTGGCGGTCCAAAACGAATACACACATCAAAGGCATCGTCTGTAAGAGCTGGTGGATCTACTGACAACTGCAATTGAACGTCAACTTGCGGATATTTCTGTGTAAATCGGCCGATCAAAGGGCCTACATGACTTCTGCCGAATCCCAATGTTGAGTTAACGCGAAGAAGTCCAGTGGGTTTTGTACGACTGGCAGCCAGCTGTTGTTCAAGATCGGCCATTTCGGCAAGGATACTTCGCGCATGCCGCAGAACCACTTCACCTTCTACTGTGAGATTCATGCGTCTTGTAGTTCGGTTGACCAACGGCACCCCAAGACGGGCTTCCATCTGAGACAAATGTTTACTGACTGCGGCAGTCGTGATACCCAATTCGCGTGCAGCCGCGCTCAGACTGCCTGCCATGGCCAATGCTGCAAAAAACCCCATGTCGGCTGCTTGTAGGCGCGGCTCCATTATTGACCTAAAGTTAACAATGCTTTGAATTTTAAAGTATTTCTTGCAAGTTGAACTCTTCACAATCTTTCTATAACTCTTCAAACTCATCATGAAAACATATCAGATCGCAACGATTCCCGGAGACGGTATTGGTAAGGAAGTTATTCCTGCAGGTCAACAGGTTATGGAGGCACTAGCTAAAATTTGCGGCACCTTTAAATTCGAATTTGAAAACTTTGGCTGGGGCGGTGACTATTACCGCGAACACGGCGTGATGATGCCTGCAGCAGGCTTAGACGCCCTGCGTCACAAAGATGCAATTTTGTTTGGATCTGCAGGCGACCCCCATATTCCAGATCACATCACTCTCTGGGGCTTGCGTTTAAAAATCTGCCAAGGCTTTGACCAGTATGCCAATGTGCGGCCAACACGGATCTTACCGGGCATTGACGCCCCCCTCAAACGCTGTACGCCGAAAGATTTAGATTGGGTCATCGTGCGAGAAAACTCTGAAGGCGAGTACTCTGGTGTTGGTGGAAGAGTTCACCAAGGTCACCCCATCGAAGCGGCAACAGATGTTTCCATCATGACTCGTACAGGCGTTGAACGTATCTTGCGCTACGCCTTCAAACTTGCGCAATCACGCCCACGCAAGCTACTGACTGTGGTTACTAAGAGTAATGCGCAGCGACATGCCATGGTGATGTGGGACGAGATTGCAGTAGAGGTCTCCAAAGAATTCCCTGATGTGAAGTGGGACAAAGAATTAGTCGACGCCGCTACAGCACGCATGGTCAATCGTCCTGCCACGTTAGACACCATCGTGGCCACCAATTTGCATGCCGACATTCTGAGCGATTTGGCTGCTGCTCTAGCGGGAAGCTTGGGCATTGCACCAACCGGAAACATCGATCCAGAGCGCCGCTATCCCAGCATGTTTGAACCCATTCACGGTTCTGCTTTTGACATCATGGGCAAAGGTTTGGCAAACCCAGTAGGCACCTTCTGGTCAGTGGTCATGCTGCTGGAGCATCTTGGAGAGGATGATGCTGCTGCTCGTTTGATGAGCGCAATTGAAAAAATCACAGCCAACCCAGAATTGCACACAGGCGACCTGGGTGGTAAAGCAAGAACAACCGATGTAACCCAGGCCGTCTGCGCAGCAATTTCATAAATTTCATACAGGGGAACCAATGACATACTCGTCTTCTAAATTTGCTCGCTTAATTACACCACTACTAACTTCTTTGACTTTGGTGTGTTCAGGATTCAACGCCCAAGCTCAAAGTTGGCCATCAAAGCCAATTTCATTGATCGTGCCGTTTGCATCCGGCGGCACAACCGATGTACTGGCCAGAGCAGTTGGACAAGAGTTATCCGTAGCACTTGGGCAACCTGTCGTTATTGAAAGCAAGCCAGGTGCAGGCGCAACTTTAGGCGCAGACTATGTTGCTAAAGCAAAACCTGATGGCTATGTTTTATTGATGGGTGCTGTACACCACACCATTGCAACCAGCGTCTATAAAAAGTTACCTTATGACTTTCAGAAAGATTTAGCGCCAATCAGTGTAGTAGCAATGGTGCCCAATGTACTGGTCATCAATACTGCAACGCCAGCAAAAAATGTTTCTGAATTGATGGCGCTTGCAAAAGCACAACCAGGCAAATACAGCTTTGGGTCTAATGGCAACGGCACTGCACAGCACCTCATTGGCGCTCAGTTCGAAAGCATGGGAGGCGTTGAACTTTTGCATGTACCTTACAAAGGCAGTGGTCCACTCACCACAGACTTGCTAGGCGGGCAGATTCAAATGTCGTTTGACACCATCACACCCGTATTGCCACACATCAAGGCAGGAAAACTGAGAGCTCTTGCTGTTACGACAGGTAAACGCTCGCCGGCATTGCCTGATGTCCCAACGCTGGATGAGGCTGGACTAAAAGGATTTGACCTAGGTACCTGGTTCGGATTGTTAGCACCTGCGGGAACACCCGCGCCGATAGTAGAGCGCCTGAGCCATGAAGTAGCTCGAATCGTTGCGCGACCAGATTTTAGAAAAAAGATGGACGACATTGGCGCCAATCCTGTAGGCAACACATCTGTTCAGATGGCGCGACAAATTAAAGAAGACACCGAACGGTTTGCCAAATTGGTGCGAGACGCAAAAGTCACTCTCGAGTGACGTCCCTTCCTACAGAGACTTTGCATAACAAGGAGACTTTATGAAATTCAAAATGACTTGGCTTCTTCCTGCCTCGGCCGCAGCGATGATCGTGGCGGGTTGCGGCGGTGGTCCCACAGACATTCCGCAACTCAGCGCTGCCAGCTCGGGCACACTGTCCAATTGCAGCACACTGCTTTCTAGCTTTAGCTTTCCCAACACCAGCATCGTGAGCGCAAGCACAGTCAATTCGGGTACGCTAACCAATGCAGGTCAAGCCGTTGGGGAACATTGCCTTGTCACAGGCAAAATGAATCAGCGCGTAAGTACTGTCGATGGACAAACCTATGCCATTGGCTTTGAGATGCGTCTTCCCAAAGATTGGAGTGGTCGCTACTTGTATCAAGGCAACGGGGGTACAGATGGTGCGATCGCTCAAGCTGATGGTGGTAACTCTATTGGAAGCGGTGGCTTGCTCAAAAATGGTTTGCAATTGGGCTTTGCCATCATCAGTTCGGATGCAGGACACACCAATGCACAAAATCCTTTGTTTGGCGTGGATCCCCAAGCACGTTTGGACTATGGCTATCAGGCCGTGGGCACTTTGACCCCTATGGCCAAAGCACTGATCAAAGCCGCTTATGGCAAAGGACCTGATCGCTCGTATATTGCAGGAACCTCCAACGGCGGACGTCATGCCATGGTCGCTGCGTCACGATACGCCAACGAATACGACGGCTACCTAGCCAATTCCCCAGGCTTTAACCTGCCCAAGGCTGCCATTGCGCAGTTGTATGGGGCTCAACAATGGAGTACGGTTGCAACCAGCACGGGAACAGCGCCCAACTTTGACCTTGAATCTGCCTTTGTGCAAAGTGAACGCGCTTTGGTCTCACAAGTCATTTTGTCCAAATGCGATGCGCTTGATGGCGTTACGGACGGACTTGTGCAAGATTTTCAAGCATGCCGAGCAGCGTTCGATGTTGCCAGAGACATTCCGACTTGCTCAGGTGAGAGAGACTTTAAGACTTGTCTTTCAAGCGCCCAAAAAACCGTATTGGCCAAGGTTTATGCAGGCGCAAGAAATTCAAAAGGTGATGCGCTTTACAGCCGATTCCCCTTTGATCCAGGCATCAAGGCAACCGGTTGGGCCGACTGGAAGTTCCGCAACTCGATCCGTAATGGACGTGATCCTGTCGCATTGGCCTTCATCTTCTCTTCTCCACCGGCCAGCACTGTCGCATTGCCCAATACGCTGACTTATGCCTTGAACTTCAACATGGATACCGATGCGCCAACAATTTTCAATACCAGCGGCATCTATGCTGAAAGTGCCATGTCATTCATGACGCCACCCAACCCTACGAACCTGGACACGCTCCGAAATCGTGGGGCCAAAATGCTTGTCATTCATGGTGCATCTGATCCTGTGTTTAGCGCAGACGATACAGCCAACTGGTATGACAAGCTGGACAACTATTACGGCGGTTCTGCTGCCATGGCCGTGCGTTTCTTTCTCGTGCCTGGCATGTTGCATTCACGCGGCGGTCCAGCAACGGATCAATACGACGGCTTAACTACTTTAGTCAACTGGGTTGAAAAAGGCCAGGCACCAGACCGCATCACAGCTACTGCTCGTGGCTTAGGAAATGCAGGCGGTGTTAATGCAGATATCCCAAGTGATTGGTCTGCCACGCGTACCCGACCCCTCTGCCCATATCCAACCATTGCGAGGTATAAGAGCGGCAATGTAGAAGTGGAATCTAGCTTTGCCTGTGAACGCTAAGAGAACAACACGATAAGAAAAAAGCCACTGACTTCAAAAATCAGTGGCTTTCAATTTGGTGGGCCCACCAGGACTTGAACCTGGGACCAAAGGATTATGAGCAGCTTTAAGAAATAAAACCTATTGCAAATCAATAGGTTATAAGCGGTTTACAGAGGTGTGGAAGCAAATGTGGAAGTACTTACGGACAGGATTGTTGCTTCCGTTTGCGCGAAAGTCGCGCATGAATTCACTATCGTTAGTTAGACACAAAATCTAGCACACGCTCTTTCCAAGCGCTGACGCCTCTTGCGCAAAAGCATCAAGCAAACGCTGTGCGGGTAGAGACAAGGTCGCATCTGCTCGAAAGATTAGATGGATGGAGGTGGACGGCAGCTTTTCCTCCAACTCTAAAGCCACCAATCCCATTCGCGGCCCATGCACATCGTAAAAACGCCGAGGTACCAAGGCCAGAGTTTGCATTTGCGGTAAGACAGCCAGCAAAGTAGAAAACGAATCGCATTCCACTTTGACCCTAGGACTGTCCATCCCTCTCTGCTCAAAACCCAAATGGACGGGGTCACCCGGGCCTAGTCTCGGACCCGACAAAAGCCAGTCCGCAGCCTTCAAATCCTCCAACTTACGAGCCTTGGCTAAGGGATGATTTTTTTGGAGGACGATGACTGAAGGGCTCTCTATCAGCGCTCGCGCTTGGAGGTCTCGCCCCAGCCCTGCAGGAGGCGTAGGTCCGATTGCTAGATCGAGTTCGCCAGATCGCAACTGCTCCATGGCGGTCGGAAACAAAGCATCCATTAGGCGCACACGCACCTGCGGCCATCGTGCTTGGAAGGTTGAGATCGTATTGGCAGTCAGTACCAGCGCTGCTGCCGGCGATACACCCACACTCAGGGTGGTCTGCGTGGTCTGTGTGAGCGCAGCAAGTTCTTCGCGGGCGCGATCGATCTCGCGCACCACGGTAGCGGCGCGTGCTGCAAGCATTTCACCTGATGGCGCAAGCCGAACTCCTTTTGGCGATCGCACCACCAGCGACGTACCAAACTCCTCCTCTAATTGCTTGAGAGCCTTAGTCAAAGCCGGCTGAGTCACATTCATCTCGACGGCAGACGCACGCATACTGCCCGTTCGGGCTAAGGTTAATAAAAGCTGAAGTTGTTGTAGTCGCATCTTTCTCTTTTCTGATAACCACTGGTAATCGGCTTCACTAAATTCGATTGGCTGTAGAAGGAATGGGTCGATAGCATTGTTACATCTGGTGAGATAGATTGGCCAGATGAATTGAATTGCCAGTTCACTACCGATGCTCAAAAAAAGGACGGAGACATGATCAAGCGCAGACAACTCTTGGCCCATCTGGCTGCCACCCCTCTGATGGCTGGAATTCCCGCCATGGCCCAGACCTATCCGGACAAGCCTTTGAAAATTATCGTGCCGCTACCCCCAGGCAGCCCCCCAGATGTATTGGCCAGGCTGGTAGCCGATGGCCTGAGTCGCAGTTGGAAGCAGCCCGTAGTGGTAGAAAACCGCCCTGGTGCAACTGGCATGATCGGCATGCAAGCCCTAGCCCGTTCCGCGCCGGATGGCTACACCGTCGGCGTGCTTTTTCTCACCCACACTGTGCTACCTGAACTGATCGGGCCTCTCCCCTATAACACCGCCACCGATCTTGCACCCATTGCCAATCTGGTGTGGCTTTACAACGTGTTGGTGGTTCCGTCAGACTCTCCAATCCAAAACGTACAGGACCTTGTACGTCAGGCACAGGCCAAACCCAATATGCTGAATTATGGCTCTGGCGGCAACGGCTCTCCAGCGCACTTGGTAGCTGAATCCTTTTGCCAAGCAGCTGGTGTCAAAATGATGCACGTGCCTTTCAAGGGTCCCGGCGACGCTGTCACAGCACTCATCGGCAACCAGATCCAGGCCATGTTTGCCACAGTACCCAACGCCGCTGGCTTAATCCGCGGAGGCAAACTGCGCGCAATTGCAGTCACCAGTCCTCAACGATTAGCAGCACTACCCGGTGTGCCCACGCTAGCAGAGGCAGGTGTGCAGGGCGTGGAACTCAGAGAGTGGGAAGGCTTGGTGGCGCCTGCCGGCACACCTAGCGCAATCTTAGACAAATGGAACCAAGAGACGGCACAAGTGTTATCAAACCCTGAAGTGCGCGCCAAATTATCTGATCTGGGTATGTCAGTCGTACCCAGTAACAGCCGAGCTGAATTTGGCGAACTGATTCGCAAGGAGTTGGATCACTGGGGCCGTTTCGTTCGCAGTACTGGTCTGCGCCCAAGCTGAAAGACCTCTGGCTCTTGCATCTTCAGCTTCACCCTCGCAGGACAAAGCTCAGGGGAAAGGCAAGATGTGAGTTGAGAAGTGATTCGATCTCTTTATGCGCACCACCACATCAACTCAACGCTTAGAAGAAGCGGTATCTAAAACTCAGAGCGCGGAGGAGATCGGAGGTTCAAAAACCACGCCGAACTCAGGCGCCACCTCGGTGACTCTTCTAGGGCTGGCCATGTTGTGGATGCGCCTGTAAAGCGCAGGCAACTCCCCGGCAGGCTTGGCCCAAAAGATGGCTTTAACCACCTTGCCACTGTTGTTGTAAAACCCATGGGGAATGCCTTTGGGTAAGTAGCCGATTTCGCCTTGGCGCAGTATGTTTCGCTGCCCATCAATCACAATTTCTATCTCGCCGTCTAACGGACAGAGGTACTCGTCTTGCGCGCGGTGTGTGTGCGGCGGCACAAAGGTTTCTTCCGGGAAGGTGGCATGCCAAACGAACTGATCATCGGCGTAGAACTTAGGCGTATAGACCTGACCCATGATGTTCCAGGTGACACCATCGATGCCAGTGGGTGAGTGATCGCAGTCGGGAAGTTGCAACTTGCTCATCGCGTTGTCCTTCTCAAGTTATTTGGGTGGTTTCAACTGTAGTTTTGTCGGCCGCTGTCTGCCCGCTGAGGCGGTCCAACGCCTCTTTCACCAGCGGGTTGTGACTTGCAAATCGAGGCTTGAACTGTTTGCGCTGATCGATGAGATCCTCTTCATCTGCGTAACCGATGAGGATACCGTTTTCAGCGATGCGGGCTTGAACCTCGGTGTTTTCTATTAGCTCGTCCGACACGGTCACACGGTGTCGCGGCCTGCGCGCCCATTCAAACAGTGATTCGTGTAAGCGCTGGCGTTGACTCACATGCTCTGGATCTTGCGACGCGCCAAGATCATGCAACTCGTTTGGGTCGTTCTTCAAGTCAAATAACATTGGACGGAACCTTTCGCACAACACGTATTTCCAGCGACCGTCGAAGGCCATGCGCATCCAAGCATCGATTGGCGGCTGTTGCAGCTCAATTCGCGCGTCTAGAAATGAGTAGTCGGATTCGCAAATCACTGTCTTGCGCCAATTTTCAGGTGTCATGCCAAATAGCCAAGGTCGAAGGGACCGCCCATCCATGACATGCGGCAAAGCAGTGCCGCCATACACATCTAAGAAAGTAGGCGCAATGTCCACAGCTTCCACCAAGGCCTGGCAGCGCGTGCCACGCGTACTTTCCGCGCGGGTATCTGGGTCATAAATAATCAGCGGTGTACGAATCACTGGGTGGTGAAACATGTCCTTTTCACCTAGCCAGTGATCGCCTAAATAGTCGCCATGGTCAGCGCAAAACACAATCATGGTTTTATCCATCAGACCTTGCTCTTCCATGAATGCGAAAAGCTTACCCATTTCGTCATCAATTTGCTTCACCAGTCCCATATACCCCACCACCACGGAGTCACGGATACCGGGCTTATTGAAAGTTTGTGACACACGATGGTGTGTCATGGCGGCGTAGACCGGATGTGGGTTTTTCAGTTCCTCTTCGGAGCGTACGACTGGCAACGCATCTTCAGGCTTGTACATACCCGCATACGGCGCAGGAACCACATAAGGCCAGTGCGGCTTGATGAACGACAAATGCGCTACCCATGGCTGGTCACCTGCCTCGCGCATGAAGTCCATGGCTCGCCGAGCGGTATAGGGAGTTTCTGAATGCTCGGCGGGAATGCGCGCAGGCAAATGGTTGTATTTGAGAAACCAGCCTGATCGCTGCCTCCCCTGCTCGTCTACCACGGTGTTAGCCCATTCCTCCCAAGGATTATCACCATCAAATCCCTGCTCTCGCAGGTAGCGGTTGTAATTGGGATCGGGGTCGTGACCGGAGAATGGATGTATGCCGTCGTCGCGCTCATAAGGGTCAAACCCACATTCCGCAATGCGTATACCGATCTGCGAGTCTGGATCAATCCCTAAGCGCGAGATGCCAGAGGCATCGCCACGCATGTGCGTTTTGCCAATCAACACAGTTCGCACGCCCAGCGGGCGCAGGTGATCGCCAAGCGTCATTTCGCCAGCTTTCAGTGGTACGAAATTCCAACTAACTCCGTGAGACTGCATATATCGTCCGGTGTAGTAGCTCATCCGTGAGGACCCGCACACCGGTGACTGCACATACGCATTATCAAAAATGACCCCCCGCTTGGCCAGCGCATCGATGTTTGGCGTGTGTAACTTAGGGTGGCCGTAACAAGAGAGGTAATCAGCGCGCAGCTGATCACACATGATGAAGAGGACATTCTTAGTGCGCTGTGTCATGGCTTGAGTTCACGGTTCTCAGGAACGATTAAACGAACTCATATGCTAGACACACACACTCTCACAATCCAATCGTATTTATTGAAGCCGATTACTACTGGTTATCGGCTTCAATTCCTGTGCTCGCGATGCCCACCAAAGATGCATAAACTGTCTAGCTGACGGATATCCAAAAGCCAAATGACCACATGACAGATATCACCCCAGAATTTCAATACATTACTGGCCAAATACGGACTAGCTTTGGACCGCTGCTGGCTGATTTTGAAAAACAAAATGTGCAGGCTCTATCTCAAAATAAATGGGAACTGGATGTGCCTTATGGCCAGCACCCCCGTCAAACTTTCGATGTATGCTTCAGCAACTTACCCGCCAAGGGAACGGTGATTTATTTCCATGCAGGCTATTGGCAGTCGCGCGACAAATCTCAGTTTCGATTTTTGGCGCGAGACTTCAATGCCCTAGGCTGGCATGCAGTCTTAGTGAACTACCCGCTATGTCCCGAAGTTGGCATACCAGAAATCGTCAAGTCAGCCAATGAGGCAATTAAACAAATAGTGGATCATCAACTCTCAAAAAACAGGGTTGGCCCATTGGTATTAAGTGGTCACTCAGCCGGCGCGCACTTAGTGGTGGAGATCGCCCTGCATCTAGCCAGAACATCTGAAGCCTTGCGCCTTCCTGTAGCCGGCATTCTCCCGATCAGTGGTATCTTTGACCTTGAACCGCTAGTGATGACTACACTGAATCAACGACTGAAACTCGATAGCGATCAGGCGCGTTTGTGTTCTCCAGTACACCGTGCAAGCAAGGATGCTGTGCCAGCCATGTTTTTGGTCGGTGAGACAGAGACGCCAGCCTTTCATGCCCAATCGCGAGACATGGCGCTAGCGTGGCAAGCGCAGGACAACCAGGCTACTCTTGACACCCTTAAAGATACTGATCACTTTTCGATCCTCAATCAGTTATGCGTTCCACAAGGGAAGGTAGATCTCACGCTTCAAGTCTGGGCTCAACAAAAAAGCCACTGATTGTAAAAATCAGTGGCTTTTCAATTTGGTGGGCCCACCAGGACTTGAACCTGTGACCAAAGGATGATGAGCAGGCTTAAGAAATAACACCCGCCACAAATCAACAGGTTACACGCATTCTACAAATGTGTGGGAACAATTGTAGAAGCAAGTTTTTGCATATTGAGATCATCTGCGGTCCCTTGCACTTTGACCAAATTGATTTCTATGCCATCTAGAAAAAGCGCTTAGCTCTGAAAAACCCAACAGCAAAGCCACCTCTGATAAACTTTTTGAACCAGCCTTCAGATAGCTTGAAAGCAAATCTTCACGCATGTTATTGACCAGTTTTTTAAAGGTCAAGCCCTCAGCAGTCAGGTGGTTGTAGATCGATCGACGGTCCATGCCCAAATGCTGCGCTACAACTTCAATTCGGCAATGCCCTCTGGGCAACAATAAAATAATCAGCCTTTTCAATCTTTCCGACATTTTGGCGTTTGCGCCAATCTCTCTCTCGAGCAAACTCCTAGAATATCTGGCCATCACTGGGTCAGCTCCTAAGTTAGGCGCCTCCAAATCTCTTGAATTGCAAACAATGCTGTTGAATTCTTGTCCAAAGGCAATATGGTTGCCAAATACACTTTTGTGAAATTTGGTATTGCTAGGTGCCGAATGAATAAACGTCACCATCTTAGGTTGCCAACGTTCTCCCAAAAAAATTTGCAACATTCGAAATAAGCTGCACATGCTCATTTCAATGGCTTGGATCGAGAGATTTTTGACGCTCAAAGCCAATTCTTCTTGAATGATGATGTCCTCACCCGATTCGACCAAATGCAGTGAGAGTGCTTCAGCATGGGTGTGCAAGTAACTCACCATGGTTTCAAGCGCCAAGCGCAGAGTGGGTTGATCCCTAAGCAATAAACCCAAAGGTCCCAGATTGGACAAGCGCCGAGTTGATGCCATGCGCAATGCAAAGCTCGGCTCGTTGGCACTGCGGGCAGCAAGTTCTAAAAGTTCTCCAACAAGCTCAGCCGGCAACCTTAGATCTGGATCAGTTAAGCATTTGGCAGGCAGGCCCACTTCTTCAATCAAAGCAGCTGCATGAAGCCCGTATTCACGGGCAACTTGATCAAAATTGGTCAATGAAGCAGCTCGCACAAACGTGCTCATAGGGACTTTCACTAGTTTCCCGAAATGTCAAACATTCTTCCCGTTTTGTCAAATCAAATTTGACCTAAGTCATCAGAATCCTCCTCATGCATGGGGTGCACATGGCACCTTGCATCACATTGATTGAGGAGACGTCCATGAAAGTTATTCCACTGACCTGCGCTTTAGGTGCAGAAATTCAAGATGTCAATCTTGCTGAAGCAGGTCGTAATGCCGATCTAGCTGGTGAGGTGAAATCTTTGCTTTTAAAACACAAAGTTCTGTTCTCTCGCAATCAAGACATGACTGACGCAGAGCACAGTGCATTTGCGCAAATCTTTGGAAATTTAGAAGACCATCCGTTGGTCCCTAGCGTAGAGGGTGCGCCCGGCATCATTCAAATTTGGAAAACTCCCGACAGTCCAAGAGAACGCTACGAAAACAGCTGGCACCATGATGCCACTTGGCGCGACAACCCGCCAATGGGTGCTGTACTGCGCTGCCTGGAGTGCCCACCTGTTGGGGGCGACACCATGTGGGCCAACATGGAGTTGGCCTATGACCGCTTGCCCGACCACGTGAAAGAAACAATTGCAGATTTGCGTGCAAGTCACAGCATGGAGTCGGTGTTCATGGCAGCCAAACCCATCGAAGAACGCCTGGCCATGAAAGCCCGATTCCCAGACCCTGAACATCCGGTAGTTCGCACCCACCCCGAGACTGGCAAAAAAAGTTTATTAACCGGCGCGTTCATGACGCATTTCACCAATTTTCACAACGCCAACAACGTGCGTGTGGGGCAAGACTGGCAACCCGGCGCCTCAGCTCTGTTGAGTTATCTGATCAGTCAGACCTTCATTCCTGAATACCAAATGCGTTGGCGTTGGAGCCCCAACTCAATTGCCATCTGGGACAACCGATGCACGCAGCATTACGCCGTTATGGACTATGCGCCCTGCCACCGCCGAATGAACCGCGCCACCATCATGGGCGAACGCCCCTATTAAGGAGATTAAAAAATGGAAAGAGACAAAGGATTGAATTTAACCTTGACCCATGAATGGGCCAACTTGGGCGACGTCAGACTTCATTATGTAACCGGTGGCGAAGGACCTACCATCGTACTGCTGCACGGTTGGCCCCAAACTTGGTACATGTGGCGTGATGTTCTGCCAGGACTCATGCAACGGTATCGAGTCATTGCTGTCGACATGCGCGGCTTAGGTGACTCATCGCGCCCTTCTACAGGCTATGACACACGCACGGTTGCACAAGACATCTGGCGGCTGATGAACGACGTTCTTGATGTACGCTGTTTCCATGTCGTGGCGCACGATTGGGGAGGACCCGTTGCTTATGCACTTGCAGCGCTGCATCGCCAAGCGGTGATGTCGATGGCTATTTTTGATGCGCCTGTACCTGGCGATGGTTCAGTGTTGACAGCCATGGGACGCTGGCATTTTGGATTTCACTCAGAGAGCGATTTACCCGAAGCCTTGATTGAAGGACGAGAAGACATTTACTTGCGTCACATGTTCAGCAAAGGCGGCGCTAGGCCAGATGCAATTTCTGAAGAGGCTCAAACGGAATACATAAGAGCCTACTCTCAACCTGGCGCCATGCGCGCAGGGTTCAATTACTACCGAGAAATGACCCGCAATGCACGCGACAACAAAGCATTCATTGCACAAGGTAAATTGCAAATGCCAATTTTGGTCTACGGCGGTGGCAACAAACTTGTAGGTAGGGCCATGTACGCAGTGGATTCGTGGCAACGTGTTGCAAGCAACGTGCGTGGCGGAATTGCAGAAGGCTGTGGGCATTGGATACCAGAGGAACGCCCAGCTTGGGTCGTTGAGCGTCTCATGGCCTTCTTCACAGATGTAGATGAAGGACGTGCTGCCACGCCCATCGCCGCAAAGCCATCAATTCAAGAAGCGGCCGCAGAATCCTTCGAACAAACCCCCGTTGTACATTCAGAGAAAGCAAAATCTATGTTTTATGAATCGATTGACACCGCACTCATTGATGTCGAGGCATTACCCTGGATGCCATTTGCGCCCTACAGCGATGACATCATGATCAAGGTCATCAAAGTAGATCCTATTCGAGGAGAATGGACCACGCTACTTAAAACGCCGCCTTACTCAGAATTACCAATGCACCACCACTCTGGCACCGTGATGGTGTGGACCGTGTCTGGTAGCTGGCGATACAAGGAGCATGACTGGGTGGCTACTGCAGGGAGCTTTGTATTTGAAACAGCTGCATCACGCCACACACCCATCACCGTAGGCGATGAAGAAGTCATCACCTTGAACATCGTACAAGGTGACTGGAACGTCATGTCGCCAGAAGGCGCTGTTCTGGCGATCGAAAATTGGAAATCAATGGTCGATCGTTATGTCAACTACTGCAAAAACAATGGCATTGATTCGGTCGATGTCACCAGCTTCAGTGTTTGAGTCACACCCATCAAATGTGTCAGCAAGAATTGAGAATCAATACAGGAGACAATCATGAGACATCAAAATCAGAATCGTCGGCAGTGGATACAGCTCGCAAGCTTGACTGCGTTCCTAATGTTTGGGTTTTCCGCACATGCCCAAACTTGGCCTGACAAACCCATTCGCCTCATTGTTCCAGCACCTGCAGGTGGTGGCGTAGATTACGCTGCACGTGCTTTGGGTGAACGCATTTCTGCCAATCTGGGGCAGCCTGTAGTGATCGACAACAAGCCTGGTGCGGCAGGTCTCATTGGTGCTGGCGATCTGTTGAAGTCGCCACGTGATGGCTCCTCCTTCATGGTCAACATCAACAGCTTTGCCTCTGAAGTTCCACATGTAGTCAAAATGCCTTTTGATCCACTCACTGCGCTAAAGCCATTGGCTGAGTTGGCCCGTTTTGGTTTGGTATTTGCCGCCAACCCACAGGTACCTGCCAACGATTTGAACAGCTTTATGGCTTATGCAAGGGCCAACAAAGGCAAGATTAATTTCGCATCCTACAGTGCTGGCACGGTGTCGCATACGCTTGGCTTGCAGTTGAACAAAGCAGCGGGTATCGATATGCTTCACATTCCTTACAAAGGCTCACCACCAGCGTTGCAAGACTTGATGGGCGGTCAAGTTCAGGTGATGTTTGACGCGTCCAGCAACGTTCAACAACATTACAAAGCTGGCAAGCTGAAAGTGTTTGCCACCACATCGCCCCAACGACTCTCAAATTTTCCTGATGTTCCCACTTTCAGTGAATTGGGTTTCAAAGAATTGACAGAAGTATCCTGGGTAGGAATTTGGACAACGCCCGATGTTCCCGCTCCCATCCAACAAAAAATGCGAGAGGCCATTCTTAAGTCTTTACAAGATCCAAAACTGCGAGAACTCTTTACGGGGTCCATGGGATGGGCCATGGGCTCGGGAGCGACGCCTGAAGAATTGGCAACTGGTTTGAAGACTGCTTCAGACAATCAAGCAGCCATGTTGAAGGCAATTGGATTTAAACCAGAATGAGCAACTGGAAACCCCAGAGTTTAAATCTGTGAAGCAAAAGAATGATTAAATTCAGAAATGGTATTTGCTGAGCGCAAAATTTAGCAACTACCATTTTCAATTTGGTGGGCCCACCAGGACTTGAACCTGGGACCAAAGGATTATGAGCAGCTTCAAAAAATAAAACCTATTTAAAATCAATAGGTTACAAGCGTTCTAGAGAGGTGTGGAAGCAAATGTGGAAGTAATTTTTTGTACTTTACAAACGATATTGACAGGCTTACTAGGAAAATTAATAGTCTGTTTCGCAAAAGCTTGATGCGTCGGTAAATCTAGGGATAAAAGCGGGGAAAAATACGAGCAAAAAATGACATCTTAAAATTTACTAGGTGATGATTTTCTGAAAAGGTCAGAAAAATAAACCTATCGGTCTCGTTAAATCAAAGGGCTGATTGCAACTCGGGCACTGCCGCAAACAAATCGGCTTCCAAACCATAATCGGCCACGCTAAAAATAGGTGCTTCTGGATCTTTGTTGATGGCCACAATGACCTTGCTGTCTTTCATGCCTGCCAAGTGCTGAATGGCACCCGAGATACCGCAGGCCACATACAACTGAGGCGCCACATACCGCTGCACGGCTAGCACCCATGGCTGCTCCTAGCTTGTCGGCCAAGGGCGTGATGACTTCGGCAAACTTTTCGGCACTGCCCAAAGCACGGCCACCCGACACAATGATCTTGGCGGCAGTGAGTTCGGGACGGTCGTTCTTGGCAATTTCGCTGCCCTTAAAGCTGCTCTTGCCACTGTCGGTCGTTGCTGCTGCAGATTCAACGCTGGCAGAACCGCCAGTGGCTGCTGCTGCATCAAAACCTGTGGTGCGAACGGTCAACACTTTGACGCTGTCTTTACTTTGCACAGTGGCAATGGCGTTGCCAGCATAAATAGGACGCTCGAATGTATCGGCTGAAACAACCAAAGTGACGTCGCTCAATTGAGCTACATCCAACTTGGCTGCCACGCGAGGTGCCACGTTTTTGCCGCCTGCCGTTGCAGGAAACAAGATGTGTGAATAGTTGTTAGCAATGGCCAACACTTGGGCTGCCACGTTTTCGGCCAAGCCATGGGCCAGACCTTCTGCGTCGGCATGTATCACTTTGGATACGCCAGCAATTTGAGCGGCAGCTTGTGCGGCAGCGCCAGCATTGTGACCTGCCACCAAAACGTGCACATCACCACCGCAAGCCACAGCAGCTGTAACAGTGTTCAAAGTTGCACCCTTGATGGATGCGCTGTCGTGTTCTGCAATAACCAATGAAGCCATAAAATTTCCTTAATCAGTTGAGGACAGAGCAAATTTGCTGCGCAAATCTTGGTCTGTCCCGCAAATTT
>JBEDKQ010000038.1:0-17372 GCA_041172085.1 Pseudomonadota bacterium
GCCCCGAATACATGGCAAAGCTCAGGGCCACCAGCCAAGGACCCGATGCCGTCAATGTTTCTCGCAGCCTTTGTGGCCAGGCAATTTGCAAGGTGGAAGATTCAGTCGGCGTGGATGGTTGAACGGTCATTGCTGAATCGGCTGGCACCACGCGCCATAGAACGAAGGCCATGACCCATGACAGCACAGCAAACAAACACCACCATGTTTGCCAACCCCAAATCGGCAGCCACAAAGGCCCCACCAAAAGGGTGAGTGCTGTACCGGCAGGCATGTAGGCGCCCCAATAACCTAAGAGTTTGCGCATCTGTTGCGCATCGACGAGTTTGCGTATGAGGCCAGGGGCAGGTAAGGTGACCCACAAGAAACCCAAACCTTCCAGCGCGCGCCAAAACATCAAGCTTGCGGCACTTTGCGCAAACGAACCCATGGCACTGGCCACACCCAAAACGATGAGACCCATCAACATGCTGCGTCGCAGGCCTATGCCATCGGCTGACAAACCAACCGCCAAGGCCAAGCTCATACCCGCCAGCTGAACCAGGGACAACAAAAAGCCCGCCTGCATCAAACTCAAGCCCAAGCTTGCACTTAACTCTGGCAAGGCGGGTGGCAATTTGCCAATTTGCAACGCAGCCACCACACCCGAAAAAATGACAATATACGCAGCCGCTTGGGACGGCTTGACAGTTGCAATATGCAATGTGCTCATGCCAACAACCGACGCCCTGTTAAGCGTTCATGCTCTTTGGCAGCATAACGATCGGTCATCCCTGCGATGTAGTCTGCGACAGCACGTGGTGTTTCTTCGCGCGCAGAAAAATCGGGCGACATTTCTTGTGGACTAGAAAGATAGGCCTCAAACAATTCCCGCACAACCACTTGCGCATTGGCCGTGGTTTCCATCACTTGCGGATGACGGTAAAGGTGTTTGAACAAAAAAGATTTCATGGCTTGAACCTGCGGCGCCATGGCCTCGCCAAAAGCCACCAAAGGGCCTAACAGGCGCGCCTCATCAGGGCTTTGAGGTTGATGCAACTGCAAAGCGGCCCGCGTGGTGTCAATCACATCGTAAACCTGATCACTCAGCATTCGGCGAATGGTCTCGTAGAGCAGACGGCGCGATTTACTGGGATCGGTCAGGTGGGCATGGGCTTTGAGCGTGATGAGTTTGTAGTGCGCAAACAATGGCACTTCGTCCATTTGCGACAAGGTCAGCAAACCCGAACGCACGCCGTCGTCGATATCGTGTGCGTTGTATGCAATGGCATCGGCCAAGTTGCACAACTGGGCCTCAAGACTGGGCTGTGTGCCCTTCAAAAAACGATGCGCCACACCGTTGGGTTCTACTGCTTCAATTAACAGTGCATTGCGCCGAGCGCAGTGTTTCAAAATGCCCTCACGGGTTTCAAAGCTGAGGTTCAAACCCTCAAAATCGGGGTAACGCTCCTCCAAGTGATCTACCACACGCAAGCTTTGTAAATTGTGCTCAAAGCCACCATGGACTTGCATGCATTCGTTCAATGTGTCTTGACCTGCATGGCCAAAGGGCGTGTGGCCCAAATCATGTGCCAGCGCAACTGCTTCGACCAAGTCTTCATTCAAGCCCAAAGAACGCGCAATTGACCGTCCCAGTTGAGCAACTTCCAATGAATGCGTTAGCCGTGTGCGAAACAAATCACCTTCATGGTTCAAAAAAACCTGGGTCTTGTAAACCAAGCGCCTGAAGGCCGTCGAGTGAACGATGCGGTCGCGGTCGCGTTGAAAATCATTTCGCGTGGGCGCGGGTACTTCAGGGTGTCGCCGACCCCTCGACTGATCGGCATGACACGCGTAAATTTCAAGCACAGCAACGATCGATCACAGCCCGCACCATTGCCTCTGGCGCAGCACTGACGCGGGCTTTGCCAGGTCCTTCAATGAGGACAAACTGGATGTCACCTGCCACCGATTTTTTGTCGTGCAGCATGAGTGCCAAGTATTTCCCGGCGTTGTCTTGTGGATCTAGCACAGGCCCCCTAACAGGCAATCCGGCTTGCTCAATCAGCCGTGTTAATCGCGTGACAAATGGCGCATCAATGAAGCCCAGTGCTTCCGACAAATGTGCGGCCATCACCATGCCACAGCCCACTGCTTCGCCATGCAACCATTGGCCGTAACCCAGACCGGCTTCAATGGCATGACCAAAGGTATGGCCAAAATTGAGGATGGCACGCAAGCCTGCTTCGCGTTCATCTTGCCCCACGACATGCGCTTTGATTTCACAACTTCGCTTCACCGCGTGCGCCATGGCCTTGGGGTCGCAGGCTTTCAAGGCCTCGATGTTGACTTCAATCCACTCAAAAAATGCCATGTCAGCAATGGGGCCGTATTTGATGATTTCGGCCAAGCCTGCACTGAGTTCGCGCGCTGGCAAGGTTTGCAGTACAGCCAAATCGCACACCACGCGTTGCGGCTGGTAAAAGGCCCCAATCATGTTTTTACCCATGGGGTGGTTGATGGCTGTTTTACCACCCACCGATGAATCCACTTGCGCCAACAAGGTGGTGGGAACTTGTACAAATGGCACACCGCGCATGAAACTGGCCGCAGCAAATCCCGTCATGTCGCCCACCACACCGCCGCCCAGTGCAAACAGCACTGTTTTTCGATCACACGCTTGACCCAGCAAGGTGTCAAAAATAGTGTTCAACGTGACCCAGTCTTTGTGCGCTTCTCCATCGGGCAAATGCACGCTGTGAATGACTTTGTAATGAGATGACAAAGCTTGTTTGAGTGCCACCTCGTAGAGGGGCGCCACAGTTGTATTGCTGACGATCAGAGCCGCCGAGGCCTTCGGCAAATGGGCATAGCTTTCGGCTTGTGCCAGCAACTTTTCGCCAATGAGAATGTCATAGCTGCGGTCTGCCAAATCAATGCGGACCACCTCAGGCTGGTGCGTTGTGCTGTTCATAAATGGCGTCAAGGATGGTGGGGGGAGTGGGTGTCAAAACCTTGAAGGTCTAACTCTGCAATGATGGCATTGAGCAATCGGTTGATACTGGGACGTCCCGTGTCAAAGACATAGTGCGCGGTCTCTTTGTAAAACGGATCACGTGCTTGAAACAGGCTGCGCAATTTTTCAAGTGGATCGTTGACCTGCAAGAGCGGCCTTTGCATGTCGTGTTTGAGTCGCCTGAACACTTCTTCAGGCGTGGAGCGCAAATAAACAACTTTGCCCCGCGTGCGCAAATTCTGTCGATTGGCTTCCCTTAAAACTGAACCGCCGCCCGTGGACAAAATACCGTGGTGATGTTTGCTTAGATCGTCGATGACATTTTGTTCAATGTCGCGAAATCGCTCTTCACCCTCGCGGTCAAAAAACTCGCGAATAGAACATCCCAAGCGCTGCTCGATGACATTGTCTGAATCTAAAAAAGGCAAGCCAAGACGACGCCCCATCTGTCTGCCGATGGTCGTTTTGCCAGATCCGGGGAGGCCAACAAAAATAATGAGCAAAAGAAGAAATTTAAGGAACGATTGAGCCCTTAAGTGTATTCGAGGCGGCTGGGGGCAGACTGTCGGCCAGTACCCTGGGGGTGACAAAGATGAGCAGCTCCGTTTTTCGCTGTGTGGTTTGATCACTTTTGAAAAGCCTGCCAAGGCCAGGCAAGCTGGCAAATCCAGGGACGCGGGTCTCATCTTGCTTCTCGGCAGACTCCAAAATACCGCCAATGACCACGGTTCCCCCGTTGTCCACCAAGACCTGCGTTTTAACGTGTTTGGTATTGATGGCGTACCCAGCGGCAGTGGTCTGCCCCACGCTGTCCTTGGCAATGTCGAGTTCAAGCACCACGGCCCCTTCTGGGGTTATTTGTGGAATGACTTCCAGTTTCAGGTTGGCTTTTCGAAAAGAAATGGATGCCGATCCGTTGCCATTGTTCACCTGATACGGCAGCTCGGTGCCCTGCTCTATGGAGGCCTTGGTTTGGTTGGCTGTCACCACCCTTGGGCTGGCAACGACCTTGCCTTTGCCGTCTGCCTCCAAAGCCGAAATTTCCAGGTTGATAAATTGATACGCTGCCGCATTGAACAATGACACCGCGAAATTGGCCGGAGGGTACAAAGTTTGACCAGCGGGTCCAGCGGGCAAATTCAGCCAATAAGCAGGCTGAACACCGCCCGCAGCGGCCAACCCTTGCCCACCGATGGCCACATTCACAGGCTTGGCCGAGGCTGAGAAGGGTGCCGCAAAACTGCTGGCAAAAGCGCCTCCTAAACGCACGCCCAGAGATTTGCCGAATTGTTCATCGGCCTCCACAATTTTGGCTTCAATCATGACTTGCTGAACGGGTATGTCGAGCCACTGAATCACCTCCTTGATCTGTTTGAGCGCACTGGGCGTGTCCAAAAAGAACAGCTGATTGGTTCGAGGCTCGGCCATCACAGAGCCGCGCGCACTGAGCCAACGCTGCCCTGTTGCGCCCACGCCACCGCCGCCGCCATTAGATTGAAGCCTTTGTGCGATGTCGATGGCCTTGGCGTATTTCAATGTGACCCCCCATGCTTGTAAGCTTTCTGAAGCATCACTGCGGGCACTGATCCATAACACGCCGTCTTTGGCCGTTAGCGCCAAGCCTTTGGACTGCACCACCACGTCCAATGCTTCTTTCCAGGTCATGTCTTTCAAATGCAAACTGACAGGCCCACTGACGCCATCGGCCACGATCAAATTGTGCTGCCCAATTTCAGCCAAGGTTTGCAGCAAGGCTTTGACTTCGATGTTTTGAAAGGCCCACTTCAACTTTTCATCGGCTGCATGCAAAGGCCAAGCCAACCCAGCAAGCAAGGCCCATGCAGCACACCCTTTAACGACTTTGTATGGCTTCATGGCTTTGCCCCTTCCCAACCCAATCGGATGTCAGACAAGCCCTCACCAGGACTGAGCCAAAGACCCTCAGCATCAGCGAACCTGACCATCAACTGCTCTTTGCCCAACAATTGTCCAGGGCGAACCAAGTGCACTTGTGCACCTGATCGAATCCAAGTCCAGGCCGTTGTGGGCTTTTCAGAATGCACTGCTTGTGCAGACCCCACCAAGCGCATTTGACCGTGGCTTTGATCTGGCAACACATGTTGGATAGAAGGCAATGGAACTGCTTGCTTCTTGGATGCGGCAGCATGGTCTTGCAAAGCCACGCCGGTGTCTGTGAACGCATCTTGTGCATCCCAAAGCAACGAGAGGTGCCCCTCCAGTGCATATTGACCATCGGGCAACAGACGGTACACCCAAGACACCCAAAGACCGTTTTGAAACAATTGGTTCAAGGCTTGCCAATAGGCATGGGTGGCCCACTCAGTGCCCCGTACATTGAATTTGACAGAAGAGCCTTCGTAGCCATGCTGCTCAGGTTCAGGTGTTGATTTCAATTGCAGCACTTGCAAGCCGCGTTGTAGCGCCATTTGATGCAGCAAGTTAAGCAAAGACAGCCGAATGGCAGAATTGGGCCACGCCAAAATGAGGTCATCCATTTGCTGATGCTGCTCAAGCGCCGCAGCACGAAGTTGTGCCATATTGGCTTCAAAGGCCGATGTCACATTTTGTTGCGCGGCCCTATGCTTTGAAGCAAGTTGGGTCATTTCTTGGTGCTGTTGCCATTGAACAGACGGCACTGGCCAAAGGGCCCATGGCACGGCAAGTTGCCAACTGAACAGTACAAGAGCCCCAGTACCGCCACCCAAAGCCAAGGCTCGCCAACAGCGTGCAATGGATGAAGAAAATAATGTTTGGTTTTGCCAATTCAGGGTTAACAGCGGCATGAACCTGTTGCACAAACGCGCCCCTAAGGCCATGAACCACAACGCAACTTGTGAGCCTGTCATAGACCACCCCCTGCTGCAGGCTGCAACACGGCCTGCACCTGAAAAATCTGCCCTTTACGCAGGCCAGCACTAGGGTCTGCTGATTCAGCTTGCATTTGTACCAGCACAGGTGCTTGTTGCCAGCGTTGAAAGCGATTTAAGGTGTGCACCAAGCCGTCCAAGTCGATCGATTGAACGGCCACACCTTCCCATGTGAATTGGCCTTGATGGAATTGCTGCGATTGCAGTTTCAACATGTTTTGCGTGCTGCCCAGACGACTTAACAGCCAAGTTTCTTGAACTTCCGTAAGGTCTTCACGTTGCGACTGCCTGCGGTCCAAATAAACCAAGCGTGCCAAACTTGTAAGCTTATTTTGTTGAGCTTGTGTCAGTTCACTTGCATGGTTGACCGGTAGGTTGGGTATTGCTTGTACTGCATGTGTTGATGCCGCGGTTGAAGCCAAATGCAATGCCAGTGCCGCTTGATTTTCGAAATGCCATAAACCCACCAACCCCATTGACAAGCCCACGCCAGACACTGTCAACAACTCTTGGCGCACATGCCGTGTTGAAGCCACACTTGTTCGCAACAGATTTAGCATGTGACATCTCCTGATTGAATGCAAACTGCAACTTGAGCATCGATGCGCTGATGCAATTGCTGCTGCGCCAGCACACTGGATTTGAAAAAACGGGCCAACTCGTCAAGATGGCTGTAGGCGGTGACCACCCGCAATTGCAAGCCCAGCGAATGCATTTGCGCAGTTTGGGCATTCAGTTGCGTTTGCCGACAGGTCCAAACCCTGACCCACAACTGCCCATCAGGCGCACGCTGTACTTCGTAATCGAGCGCCAAATCCAAGGCTGGAATTTGCAAGCGTGAACTTGCTTCAAGCCGACATTCCGCCTCAATGTCTTGCGGCCCCCATTCAGGCGCACACGGCCACTCAAAACTTTCAATGTGTGCATCGGGCATGACCCAAGCAGCCCGTGGCTTGAATGGGCCGACCTGCTGGATGTTCTTGAAAACCGATGGAGACGACCTTTTAGATTGAATGGTTCGCTGCAGTAAAGCAACTTGCGCCACCAAGTTCAAACCCGTTTGAAAAAGTATCTGGTGACCCTGAACCGCCACCACCGTGAACAAATCGGGAGAAGTTGCATGTGCGTAAATACCCCAGCGCGGTGCGATGGGCCATTGAAAGGATGGCAAAGCAAACAAAATGGAACTTTCTGAAGTTGGCCGCAATCAGACATTTAAACCCTTTCCAGGCCCTGAAAAGACTACAATTCCTGCCATTCAGGTTGCTTTGCGCAACATTCAAATTCCGCCATCTGCACACCCTTTTTTATAATGCGGTCAGCGGTTTTTTCCGCCTCCAACATGTCTAAAAAAAGCAACGACACTTCTCCCGAACAACTCGACTTAACAGAGTCACCCCGCTTGCACTGGGCTTTGCGGGTTTGCCTGTGGGCCGCAGGCTTAGTGGTTGCAGGTTTCTTGTCGCTTTTGATGGTGATTGGCGTGGCCATGGTCATGGCCTACCCCCAATTGCCCGACACTTCCGATTTGGCCGAGTACCGACCTAAATTGCCTTTGCGCATCTACACCGCCGATGGCGTGCTCATGGGCGAGTTTGGTGAAGAGCGGCGCAACCTGACGCCCATCAAAGAGATTCCACAGGTCATGAAAGACGCGGTGCTGTCCATTGAAGATTCGCGCTTCTACCAACATGGCGGTTTGGATTATTTGGGCCTGGTTCGCGCTGGTATTGCCAACTTGGGCAAACGCAAAAGTCAAGGTGCCTCTACCATCACCATGCAGGTGGCGCGCAATGTGTACCTGTCGACTGAAAAAACATACACCCGCAAAATCTACGAAGTTCTGCTCACCTTCAAGCTAGAACACTTGCTGACCAAAGATCAGATTCTTGAAATTTACATGAATCAAATTTTCTTGGGCAACCGTGCATATGGTTTTGCTTCAGCTGCAGAAACTTATTTTGGCAAACCTTTAAAGGACATCAGCATTGCCGAAGCGGCCATGTTGGCTGGCTTGCCCAAAGCCCCCTCGGCATACAACCCCATCAGCAACCCCAAACGTGCACGCTCGCGCCAGTTGTACATCATTGAGCGCATGGAAGAGAACGGTTTCATCACAGCCAAGCAAGCGCAAGAAGCCAAAGCTGAGCCTCTCAAGATTCGTCCCAGCAATGACAAAAATCGGATCCATGCAGAGTACGTGGCCGAAACCGTGCGGCAACTCCTGTTTGCGCAGTACGGCCAAGAAACTTACACGCGTGGCCTGAATGTTTACACCACGCTGCAATCGACCGAGCAAAATGCGGCCTACCGTGCACTGCGCCAAGGCATCATGGATTTTGAGCGGCGTCAGGTTTACCGCGGCCCCGAAAAGTTCATCGACTTGCCAAGTGGCGCCAAAGAGATGGAAGACGCCATCGATGACGTGCTTGACGACCACCCAGACAATGGCGACGTCATGTCGGCGGTGGTGCTAGAGGCCACACCCAAAAAGATTGTTGCGGTTCGGCAAAACGCAGAGCAATTGGAAATTACAGGCGAGGGCCTGAAACCTGCTCAGTCGGGTTTGTCAGACAAAGCAGGCCCCAACATCAAGATCAAACGCGGTGCTGTCATTCGCGTGGTGCAAACGCCCAAGGGCACTTGGGAAATCACGCAACTTCCTGAAGTGGAAGGCGCCTTTGTGGCCATCAACCCACAAGATGGTTCTGTACGTGCCTTGGTTGGCGGGTTTGACTTTGCAAAAAACAAATTCAACCACGTCATACAAGCATGGCGTCAGCCAGGCTCTAGCTTCAAGCCTTTCATTTACTCTGCTGCTTTGGAAAAAGGTTTTACACCTTCTACTGTCATCAACGATTCGCCTTTGTTTTTTGACGCCGGCGTAACAGGTGGCCAACCCTGGGAGCCCAAAAACTACGACGGCACCTTTGAAGGTCCTATGACCATGCGCAAGGGCTTGGCCAAATCGAAGAACATGATTTCCATCCGAATTTTGCAAGCCGTCGGCACGCGCAATGCGCAAGAATGGGTTACCAAATTTGGCTTCGATGAAGACAAGCACCCGGCTTACCTCACCATGGCCTTGGGTGCAGGATCGGTCACGCCCATGCAAATGGCCACAGGCTATTCGGTCTTTGCCAATGGCGGCATGCGCGTTCAACCCCACATGATCACCCGCATCACCGATCACAAAGGCAAAATTTTGGTCGACAGCCCGGCTCAGCCCGTTGACGACACCCAACGCGCCATCTCCCCCAGAAACGCTTTTGTCATGACCAGTTTGCTACAGGAAGTGACGCGTTCAGGCACTGCTGCCAAGGCCCGTGTGGCCCTGAAGCGAGACGACATTTACGGTAAAACAGGAACCACCAACGACTCCATGGACGCCTGGTTTGCGGGATACCACCGCAATTTGGCCGCTGTGGTGTGGATTGGCTATGACACGCCGCGCAAATTGGGCGATCGTGAAACCGGGGGTGGCCTGAGTCTGCCAGTCTGGATCAGCTTCATGGAAACTGCGCTTAAAACCCTGCCCGTAGCGGACGCCATTGCGCCCGAGGGCGTGCTGAACGTCAATGGCGATTGGTACTTTGACGAGTACGCCAAAGGTGGCGGTGTGACCAGCTTAGGCCTCGGCAATGAAAAGGGCGGCGCCCTGCCAGAAGCCGACGAGCGCAAGCGAATTTTGGATTTGTTCCGAAACTGATCAGAACTTCAAGGCAACACCCGACTGCTGGGTGCCAAAGCGAGACAGGTTTTCAAAAAACTCGCCCTCGCCTTTGGTATCCAGCCACAAGCCCTCTTTGAACTTGTAGTGGTAGCCACCCGACTTAGCGGCCAACCACACCTCATGCAGTGGTTTTTGCAAATTCACAATAATTTGGCTGCGGTTGCTGAAGGTCATGGTGATCATGCCGCCCACGCGTTGGTTGTCGATATCTGCATCGGTTTCGTCGTTGATGCGATCACAACTTTCCTCAATGCGTGACAAAAGGCTTTCAGCGGTATCCAGAAATTCGAGGTCGGTCATTACAATCCGTGACATGTTCAAAGTTTTGAGAATTTTAGTCATTGCCCAAACCCTTGGGGTTTGTGCGGTGGCTTTAAGCGCTTGCGGCCAAAAAGGCCCTCTGGTACACCCCCAAGACCCCTTGGCGGCCGACCGCGCCACCTTGCTTCAAACCTTGATTCCCCAGACACCTTCCAAATCTGAACCATGACAGCCAACGCACTTCCAGGCCAACCCCACATTGCATACCAAGGCGAGGCCTTGTACATGGAAGGTGTGGCACTGTCCAAGGTGGCCGCTCAGTTTGGCACACCTGTGTTTGCCTACTCAAAAGCTTCCATGCTGGCTGCCTTGGCAGCCTACCAGCGCGGTTTTGCAGGCCGCAACGCGCAAATTTGCTATGCCATGAAGGCCAATTCCAACTTGGCAGTCTTGCAAGTCTTTGCCCAAGCAGGTTGTGGTTTTGACATTGTCTCTGGCGGCGAATTGGCACGAGTCTTGGCAGCTGGTGGCGAGCCACAAAAAATCATTTTTTCAGGTGTGGGCAAAACACGTGACGAGATGAAGCAAGCCCTCCAAATTGGTATCGGCTGCTTTAACGTTGAGAGCGAAGCAGAGCTTGAAGTTTTGAACGATGTGGCTTTGTCACTTCAAACCGTTGCACCAGTAAGCCTGCGCGTCAACCCCAACGTCGACCCTAAAACGCACCCTTACATTTCTACCGGCTTGAAGGGCAACAAGTTTGGCGTAGCCCATGAGCACGCCCTGAAGACTTACCAACGCGCAGCCTCTTTGCCTGGCCTGAAAGTGGTCGGCATCGATTGCCACATCGGTTCGCAAATCACCGAAGCCACGCCCTATTTGGACGCCATGGACCGCATCCTGGATCTGGTGACTGAAGTAGAAGCAGCAGGCATTCCCATTCACCACATCGACTTTGGCGGTGGCTTGGGCATCAACTACAACGGTGACACACCGCCAGAGGCCGATGCGCTGTGGCATGCGCTGCTGGCCAAGCTCGATGCGCGCGGCTTTGGCAATCGTCAATTGATGATCGAACCCGGCCGCTCATTGGTGGGCAATGCCGGTGTGTGCTTAACTGACGTGGTCTTCATGAAACCTGGTGAGCAAAAAAACTTCTGCATCATTGATGCGGCCATGAACGATTTGCCACGCCCCGCCATGTACCAAGCCTTTCACCAAATCGTGCCAGTCGCACCTCGCGCTGGCGCCACAACGCTGGTCGATGTGGTGGGCCCTGTCTGCGAAAGCGGCGATTGGATTGGTCGCGATCGTGAACTGAATGTTCAAGCAGGCGACACACTGGCGGTGCTATCTGCTGGGGCCTATTGCATGAGCATGTCCAGCAACTACAACACAAGGGGCCGTGCCGCCGAAGTGTTGATTGATGGCACAGCGGTTCATTTGATTCGCGAGCGCGAAACGCTGGAAGACACTTTCAAGGGCGAGCGTTTGGTGAAGTGATAAACACGCCAAGCCAATAGCATCCCCAAAATACCAGCATAAAGCCACACTTCATCGAAATTTCTTTTGGATGCGCGCATCCAAAAGAAATGGAGGATGGACAACAATGCGATGCCATACACCGTGCGGTGCAATTGTCGCCAACGGGTTGCGCCCATGGCCTTCACTGCCGCATTGAATGATGTGGCAGCCAACACAGCCAACAGCACAAAAGCCACGACACCGACTGCAATGAAGGGCCGCTTGACAATGTCTTCGGCAATCTCTTGCCATTCCCAGGACATATCGAGCAGGCTGTAGCACAGCGCATGAATGAAGGCGTAGAAAAATGTGAGCAAGCCCAAACTGCGCCTGAACAAGATGAATTCAGGCCATTGGCTGATGACCCTCAAGGGCGTGATCAACAAAGTGATGCACAAAAAGCGCAAGGTCCAATCACCACTAGAACGGATCAAAGTTTCAGCAGGGTTGGGGCCCAAGCTGTCCGTGAACACGCCAAGGCACAAAGACACAAACGGAATCAGGGACACCACGACCAACGCCCACTTGGCCTGTGGACGGCGCAAGTGACTTCGAAACATTAGAAGTTTTTGACCAAGTCCATGCCGGCATACAAAGACGCCACTTGCGCTTCGTAGCCATTGAACATAAGTGTCTTGCGTTTCTTGTCCAACAAGCCGCCTTCGCCAATACGCCTTTCGGAAGCTTGGCTCCAACGTGGATGGTCAACCTTGGGATTGACGTTGGAATAGAACCCGTATTCCTGGGGTGCCGCTTTTTCCCATGACACCACGGGTTGCTTTTCCACAAAGCGAATCTTCACAATGCTCTTGCCGCTTTTAAAGCCGTACTTCCATGGCACAACCAAGCGCACAGGTGCGCCATTTTGTTTGGGCAAGACTTCCCCATACATGCCAAAGGTCAGCAGCGTTAAGGGGTGCATGGCTTCGTCCATTCGCAAACCTTCGGTATAAGGCCAGTCAATGTAGCCACCGCGAAGTCCTGGCATGGTTTGAGAATCGGCTTGGGTGATGAACTCGACAAACTTGGCGCTAGGCAATGGTTCGACTCGGCGGATCAAATCAGACAATGAGTAACCGACCCAAGGAATGACCATAGACCAACCTTCTACACAACGCAGACGATAGATACGCTCTTGCATGGCGCCCCACTTCATCACATCTTCGAGGTTAAAACGGGTAGGCTTTTTAACCAAGCCCTCTACCTCAATGGACCAAGGTGTCGTTTTCAATGTGTGTACATTGCGTGCAGGGTCGGACTTGTCCACGCCAAATTCGTAAAAATTGTTGTACGTGGTGGCATCACGCTGTGAGGTTATTTTCTCGACCGTCATGGCCCCTTGAACTTGTGATTGCGTGGCAGGCAAAGCAGCCAATTTGGCAGCGGCAGCGCCCCCTTGTGCGAAGGCTTCGCGTTGCGCCCAGCTGGCCATGCCAGCTGCCGCAGCGCCAGCAGTCCATTGCCGCAGCAATTGCCTGCGCGTGGCATAAGCCTCGGGCGTGGTGATCTCGCTACTGAGCGGGTGTATGAATCCATCGGAGTGAGTGCGAATCAGCATGACAAACTTTCAATCAGTTGGATACATTGGAAAACTTCACACATAACCCCGTATTTGCAAGGGTTAAAGTGCCGCATTGATCAAAAAAAATGGGCCCTTAAAGGCCCATTTTGTGTGCAGGCGACATTGACGTCGCCCATCAAAGGAAGATTAACGCAAACCTGCGATGTAGTCAGAAACCGCTTTGATTTCGCGATCGTTCAATTTGGCAGCCACTTGGGTCATTTGCAGATTGTTTTTGCGAACGCCGTCACGGAACTGTGTCAATTGGCTGGCCGTGTAGTCGGCGTGTTGGCCAGACAAACGGGGGTATTGAGCGGGCATGCCAGCACCGTTAGGGCCGTGGCAACCGGCGCAGGCTGCGATTTGGCGATCGGCAATGCCGCCGCGGTAGATCTTCTCACCCAAACCCACAGTTTCTTTTTCCTTGGCGAAGCCAGGCGTTGCAGGTTTGCTGGCCACGAAATAAGCCACATTGCGCATGTCTTCATCGCTCAGTTGCGCCGCAAAACCCATCATGACAGGGTTGGCACGCTTGCCTGATTTGAACTCTTGCAATTGCTTCAAGATGTATTCAGGGTGCTGCTGAGACAGCTTTGGGTTGGCGGGAATCATTGAATTGCCATCGGCGGCGTGGCAGGCGGCACAGACGCCAGCCACAATGGCCTCACCTTTGGCCAGATCTGGCTTGGCAGCTTTAGGGGCTGCGTCGGCGGCAAAAACAGAGCCAACCATCAAAACTGATGTGAAGGCGGCGAACAAAAATTTAGTCATTGACTTCATGGACGACATCCGAAATAGTGGGCGCTAAACCATGGGATTCTACAATGCCTGCTAGCGTCATTTCTGACGCCCTTAAAGTTTGACCCTAATGGCCACCCCAAAAAGACCCGATTCAGCCCCGAAAGCTACCCCTGCAAAGCCGCGAAAAAGCCCTGCAAAGGCAGTAGCTTCTCAGGAAACGCCCGAAGTCAAAGTCATCACCCCAATGGGTTGGATGCACACCGCCCGATTCCTGACCACGGCAGCCGAATTGTTCCACTTGCCAGCATTGGACATCCCCGAAATCGCCTTCGTGGGCCGCTCGAATGCGGGCAAATCGACCTGTATCAATACCCTGACTCAGCAAAAACAGCTGGCTTTCGCCTCTAAAAAGCCAGGCCGAACCCAGCACATCAACCTGTTTGCCCTGGGCAAGCAAGGCGTGACAGATGCCGTTTTGGCCGATTTGCCTGGTTATGGCTATGCCGCCGTTCCCAAGCAAGACAAGCTGCGCTGGCAAAAGGTCATGGCCAATTACCTGGTCACCCGAGAAAACCTCAAAGGCATTGTGCTGCTGTGTGACCCGCGCCTTGGCATGACTGAGCTCGATGAAGTGTTGCTGGAAGTCATCCGCCCGCGGGTAGAAGAGGGGCTGAATTTTTTGGTGTTGCTCACCAAAGCAGACAAGTTGACGCGTTCAGAAGGCGCCAAAGCTTTGTCCATTGCCAAACTTCAAGCTGGCGGCGGTCAAGCCAAATTGTTTTCTGCCCTGAAAAAACAAGGGGTCGAAGACTTGGCGCAATTGATGTGGGATTGGACACATACCGATGATTGAAACTTGGCAACAGAATCTTCCTCATGGCATTCAATTAAGTTGCCGTGCCGCTGGCTCCAAAGGCCAACCTGTGCTGATGTTTTTGCATGGATTTCCCGAGGCGGCTTTTGTGTGGGACGAGATGCTGCTGCATTTTTCCAAACCCGAAAACGGCGGCTATCGATGTGTTGCACCCAATTTGCGGGGCTATGAAAAATCCAGCCAACCGCAAGACGTCGCTTCTTACCGCGCCAAATTCTTGGTGCAAGACATTGTTGCCCTGATTCAAATAGAAGCAGGTCAAGCGCCTTTGAAAGCCTTGGTAGCGCACGATTGGGGCGGTGGTGTGGCTTGGAACTTGGCCAATCAATTGCCCCACTTGATGCACAAATTGGTCATTGTCAATTCGCCCCATCCTGGCACTTTCTTGCGCGATTTAAAAAGCAATCCTGCACAAATCGCTGCCAGTGATTACATGAACTATTTTTGCGAGCCGCATGCAGCCGCAGAACTGAGCGCCAATCAGTTCGAAATGCTTTTTGGTTTTTTAGAAAAGGGCGTCAAACCCAATTGGCTCACGCCGGAAGTCAAAGCGCATTACATCGCTGCATGGTCCAAAGGTTTGCAGGGTGGCCTCAACTACTACTGCGCCTCACCTTTAAAACCCAGCAAGCCCGGTGACAACACTTTGCAAAACTTAGAGCTACCCGACAGCATGCTCCGCATCAATGTCCCAACCTTGTTGTTGTGGGGGTTGAAAGACGTGGCCTTGTTGCCCAGTTTGAATGAGGGCCTGTCGCAGTACATCCCCAATCTGACCTATGTGCCACTCGACAATGGCTCACACTGGTTGGTGCATGAGCACCCAGAAATTGTTCAGCGCGAAATGGCTGCGTTTTTGTAAACGGACGCCTCACCTTCAGGTCGCGTTTTAAAACGCTTGTGCACCCAGTAGTACTGGTCAGGAAAACGCTGAATGGCTTGGGCCAGTTCGTTGTTCATGCGCTGGGTGTCGGCTTTTACATCGGCCGTTGGAAAGTCTTGCCACATTTCGGACACTTGTATTTCATAGCCTTGCGGGGTCATGCGTGTGACCATGCTCATCACGGTTGCTCGGCCCAAGCGCGCAAAGCGTGACAGCGAAGGTACTGTGGCCGCTGGCACGCCCATGAAGTCCACGAACATGGACTCTTCAGGCCCAAAGTCCATGTCGGGTGACAGGTGCAATATTTCTCCTTGGCGAAGACCGCTCATGATTTGCTTCACACCTTCGTGGCGAAAGTAAGGCTTGACGTTGCCGGTTCTTTGGCGACCTTCATTGACCCATGCGTCCATGACTTTGTTGTGTTGCGGCACAAATATAAAGGCCACCGGTTTACGGGCTTTCATGGTCAGTGCCAAGCCACCTGCGTCCAAGCCCACAAAATGAGGGGCAAACACAATCTTGGGGACGTCTTGCCCCAATTGGGCCATGGCTTTGTCTGAGCCCACCCACTTCAAACGGCTGGACACCACGGGCAGTGGGGCGTGCCACAACCAAGCACGGTCTAACAACGATTGTGCAAATTGCACAAAATGCGCGCGCGTCAATTCCTTAATTTTTGCTTCGGATTGATGAGGGAAGCACAAGCGCAAATTAATTTGAACGATACGGCGACGACTGGGAACTGCTGCCCACAAAAGCCAACCCACTGCGTGTCCTAAGGCCCGGACCCATGACAAGGGGAAGCGCGCCAGGAAGCGCATCAGGGCAACAAACAACACATTCATGCGTGCGTTTCCTGACGCGGTTGTTTGTAGCGCGCATAGCCCCATAAATACTGTTCAGGGCGGGTCAAAATTAACTGTTCCATGGCTTGGTTGATTTGCAAAACCAGCCCATCCACATCGCCTGCCAAATCTTCATGCAGGGCACTGGCGTGCACGCGATAGCCTTGGCCCCAAGGCAAGCGCTCGCCCCAGATCAAGACCAATTTAGCACCGGTTTGTAACGTCAGCCTTGCCGCTAAGGTCATGGTGTAAGCGGGTTTGCCAAAAAACGGAACCCATTGCCCCATGCCTTCCGGCGGCACCTGATCGGGCAACAAACCCACCGATCGACCTGCACGCAAAGCCTTGATCATTTGCCGAACGCCAGCCAAGGTGGTGGGCGCTGTTTCAAGGCCTGGTCGTGCCCTTGAAGACGCCATCACCTTTGCCAGTCCGGCTTGGCGGGAAGGTCGATACAGTACCGTCAGGGGCCCATGCTGCGGGCTGAAGGCATCGGCCAAGGCTTGGGCAGTAATTTCAAAGCAACCCAGATGGGGGGTTAAAAACAAGACGCCTTTTTCGGCTTCGTAGGCTGCTTGAACAGCTTGCAGTGCGCTGTCGGCCCAGACAACTCTGGGCTGTTGACCCAGCCACAAGCGTGGCAACTCGGTCGACATGCAACCTGCTTGACCCACAGCACCCAACACTTGCCAGCCACTTAGGCCTGCCGTTTTGACATTGGCCAAAAACCGGCGCCGATAGGTGGGTGACAGCAGCCAAGCCAGCCAGCCCACCAGCTGGCCGATGGCATGCAATGGCCACAAAGGCCAATGAGAAAAAAAACGAAACCAAAAAATCATCTTGTATTTGGTAAACTATTTGGGTCGCTGAGTTAAATAGAGCAACTTGCAGGGCGACACGCACCGTTTGAATCGCATGTTACCCATGCCTCTGATTGTGCCTTGTCTTCGGACAAATCTGCTAAAGCGTTCGCCGAGGCCCCAAAGCTCCTGGCAGCGCAGATCAACATGCATGCCAAACTTTAGGAGACCCCTCATGGCGAATGACTATCTTTTCACTTCAGAATC
>JBEDKQ010000039.1:0-17126 GCA_041172085.1 Pseudomonadota bacterium
GGCTCGTCCAATGCAGCTTGTGCCGCTTGTTCTGCTGGGGTGCTGACAGGTTGCGCTTGCTTGAGCGTAATTCGATAAGCCAAGGCTGCACTGGCCACGGCCAAGGTAATGAAGACCAAGTGAGGCATGCCGGGAACAAGGCCCAAAATTCCTAAAATGGCCGCAGACATGTACAAAGCTGTAGGGTTGGACAGTTGTGATGTCGCTTGCTCGGTCATGGACTCAGAGGTTGTCACACGTGTCACGATAATGGCAGTCGCCAGCGACAAGAACAAGGCAGGGATTTGGGCGACCAAGCCATCACCAATGGTCAGCAAGGTGTAGATGCGTCCTGCGTCAGACAATGACAAACCGTGTTGGGCCACCCCAATGGTGAGACCGCCAATCAAATTGATCACCAAAATCAGCAAGCCGGCCACCGCATCACCAGACACAAATTTGGAAGCACCGTCCATGGAGCCGAAGAAGTCAGATTCTTGGGAAAGTTCTTCGCGGCGCTTTTTGGCGGTCTCTTGGTCAATCACGCCAGCATTCAAGTCAGCGTCAATCGACATTTGTTTACCTGGCATGGCATCCAAGGTGAAACGTGCGTTCACTTCAGAAACACGGCCTGCACCTTTGGTCACCACAATGAAGTTGATGATCATCAAAATAGCGAAGATGATGAAACCAACCACATAGTTGCCACCAATCACAAACTCACCGAAGGCTGCGACCACTTTGCCAGCAGCCTCATGGCCCTCATGGCCATTGACCAAAATCACGCGGGTTGACGCCACATTCAAGCCCAAGCGGAGCATGGTGGCAAACAACAAGACTGATGGGAAGGATGAAAACTCAAGCGGCTTGCGGGTGCCAATGGCGATCATGATGATCAGCAAGCTGATGGCAATGTTGAAGGTGAACAAGATGTCCAACATCAATGCTGGCAGAGGAACCACCAACATGGCCATGATCAACAACACCATCGCGGGCAAGCCGAGGCCGGTGTAATCGAATTTGGACAGGTTCTGTCGAACCGTTGACAGGGTCAAGGTGCTCATGGGTGGCCTAAATGGCTGTTTACAGGGTTAAAACAATCAAACTGCATGGTTTTCTTCCATAGTTCAGCTTGTCTTGCAAAGACCATGCCACCCAATAAGCCGACACCTCGCTGAAACCTGACTTGACCCAGAAGCGGCAAGCCATGACCTGTCACAGATTTTGCTAATACAAGGCATGCCCGGCCTGAAAACCGGGGTTGCAACATCAAACTGAAGATGGAAATACCATGGACGCCAACCTCAACTTTTTGACCGCACCTGTCTCGAACCCCACATCAGTTGGGACTTCCAGCAGTTCTGCAGGGCTTGACCCCAACCTCGCAAAGCCCATGAATGGGCAGGAATTTGCGGGCGTGATGCGTGAACTGATGGCCAAAGGTGAGCGGCAAGAAATTGCCGGTCTGACCTCGGGTGAAGCCACAGATGCAGCGACAACAGCGCTTCAAACACTTAATTTAGGCGATCAGTTTTCTGTCATCACAGCCGCATCGCCCTTGCCAGATCCCAACAGCTTGGCTGAATTTGCCCGAGCTCAAGGCTTGAGTGAACAAGCCGTCCAAACACTTTTTGGTGATTTGGTCACCGCGCCCGCCACAGACACACAAATGGCGCAAATGGCACAAATGGGGGGTCTCCTTGGATTTCCTGCCAATCCAATGCTGACCAACCCCTTGATCACAACGCCAGCGACCAGTAGCCCAGCCAGCGACACGCTGACATTACTACCTTCGGCAACCACCTTGGGCTGGGTTCAGGCACACACTGGCAGCGCGGGCATGCCCCTGTCACTGGGCACCCCAACACTGACAGAAGCTTCAGCTTTGACCTCAACTGGTACAGTCCCTAAAGCCTCCGATGTGTCCGCTCTGTTAGCAACCGCAGGCGCTACGGGCGTGCTCCAAGCATTGGGGGGCATGGGCAGTTCACCCTCTCAGGCACTGGGCAGCGCTGACAATGTGTCTGAGATTCCACCAGAATTGGGGCCCTTAGATGCCATGCGCATGCGCATGGTACCCACTTGGGAAAACATGACCCGCCAATTGGCGCAGTTGAAAGGCTCTGATCAGGCTGCGGCTTGGGGTCAACTGACCAACAGCATCTTGAACAGCAAGGCAGGCAATGGCGAATCTCCAGAAGTTCTATTGGATCTAGGCATCAATGACCCTTCTCTGATGTCGGCCCTTGAAACCCTTCAAGACGGCAATAACAATGGCTTGCTCGGACTTGATTCAGCCCGAAATACCGCCAGCACGGGTGCGTTGGGGGCGTCGGCCACCAGCGCAGCTTTGGCCAACCCAGAAATGACCGACCGTGCGGCCCAAATTCAGGACATGGCAGACAAGCTAGGCAAAGCCATGGGTGAACGCCTACAAGACCAATTAGAGCGTGGGGAATGGAAACTTCAACTAAAGCTGAACCCAGCACATTTGGGCAAAATTGACGTTGAACTCGACATGAGCGCCTCAGGCTTGGACGCGGTTTTCAAAACCGACAACCCGCTGACGCGAGAATTGATTGCCCAAGGCATGAACAAACTCAAGGATAGCTTGGCACAATCGGGCATGACAGTTGCTAATGTCTGGGTGAACAGTGAAAACCAGCGTGGATCTGGCGGAAACTCGACACCGCGTCAAAACTCGGGTGCTGAGTCTCAAGCCAGCGCCTCTGTGACAGAAGTTGTTGCCACGGAATCGCGCATCAAAGAGTTAAGGTCTTCAGATGCGTGGGACACACTGGCCTGAAAAGTAAACTGAGAACGTCCGGTCCTTCCGGTGTTAATTTGATTAGATAGAGGTGCCCTATGGCAACAGCTGCCCCAGAACAAGCTACAGACGTCGCTGAAGAAGAGCCGAAAAAGAAGAAACCCATCGTCCTGATCATTGGCGGTGTGGTGGGCTTGATTGTGCTCATTGTGGCCATTGTGATGGGCACCTTGTATTTCACAGGCTACTTCAATCCCAAGCCTGTGATTGAAGCCGAGCATGCCGATGCCGATGGGCATGGCGACAAGAAAGACGACAAGAAGCCTGGGAAGAAAACCAAAGAATCGCCTGAACTGACGCGGTTTGAATATACCTACATGCAAATTGAACGCGAGTTCTTGGTCAATGTGAGCGGCTCCAAAAAAGTGATGTCTGTCCAAATTGCGGTCATGACGCACTATGACGATCGTGTGTTTGAAAACGTGAAAAAGCACGACTTTGCCATTCGCTCCGCTGTGATGGATGTCATGCGCATGACCACCGATGCCGATTTGGTCAAACCCGAATTCAGAAAAGAATTGGCTGTCAAAATTCGCGATGCCATCAATACTTTGCTTGAAAAGTACGAAGACTTTGGCGGCATTGAAGAAATTCACTTCACCAATTTCGTTGTGCAATAAACAGACTCAGACGCCAAAGCATTTATGGCTACCAATTTATTAACACCCGACGAACTCGCCGCCCTGACGGAAGGCGTGATGGATGGTTCGATTCCAGTTGACACTGGTTTCAACACCACCGCACGGGTGAAAAAACACGACCTGGCCAGCGAAGACAGCAGCTTGGGGGTGAACATCACCTCGATCGACATGATCAACGAGCGCTTCATTCGAACGTTTCGTTTGGGCTTGGTCGAGATGCTGCGCACTAGCCCCAAGGTCAATCCCAATCAAGTTGAAATTGTTCGATTTGGCGACTATCTCAAGGGTTTGAAAGCACCTTTGTCCGTCAATGTGGTGCGCATGTCACCTCTCCGTGGCAACTCAATTGTGGTCATCGACCCAACAGTGGTGTTTAGCTCACTTGACAGTTTCTTTGGTGGCTTTGGCAAAGGGGTGGGCAATTTGCCACCGGGTCGTTTGTTCACACCCACAGAGTCACGCATCATCAACATGATTTTGGAAGTGTTCTTTAAGTCACTCCAAGAAGCTTGGTCAGCTGTGCTGCCCGTTGATTTTGAATTGGTTAGCTCAGAAATCAACCCCCAATTCGCACAAATTGCCGACGAAAACGACTTGGTCATCTTGACCCGCTTCGAAGCGGAGAGCAACCAAAATTCACAAGGCTTCATTGACCTGGTCTACCCCTATGCATCGCTGAAACCCATTCGCGAACGGCTCAGAAGCCGCGTTCAGTCGGGTGATGGCAATGACGAGTCTGACAAACAGTGGCGCATCGAACTGGAAGAAGCAGTCGACTCTGCCAGCTTAGAAGCACGCGTCATTTTGGGCAACATTGAATCTTCGTTTGGTGAAATCAAAGCCATGAAAGAAGGCGATGTGTTGTTCTTTAAGAAGCCAGAACTGGCACGCTTGAATGTCAATGGCCTGCCCGCCTTTGATGTGCAGGTGGGTAGCATTGGCGTACAAACTGCTGTCCAAATTGAACGGGCTTGTATTCCCGGTATGCAATAAATTTTCAGGAAATAGACATGACCGACAACTCCTCCGACGCCCTGCAAAACGAGGCAAATCAACGCCAGATCAATCCTGAAGTGTTGCAAAACATCAATGTGACTTTGTCCATTGAGGTGGGGCGCGCCATGATCAAAATTCGTGACCTGATGCGACTCACACAAGGTAGCGTGGTAGAGCTTGACCGTATTGCGGGCGAGCCCCTCGACCTCTTGGTCAACAACACCGTGGTGGCCCAAGGCGAAATTGTTTTGGTCAACGATCGCTATGGCGTTCGCCTAACGCGCGTGGCACCGGCGTCAGAACGCATGAAGAACTTATAAACTACAGGCTTTAGACGACAAGAAACGAGAACCTCATGGCACCCGGCTTTGGTAGCGCCGACCTGTTTCGGATGATCGGTAGCTTTGCTTTGGTGCTGGCCCTCATGGCTGCGCTGATGTGGGCTTTGCGCCGGTTGCAATCGCGCATGATCACCCAGAACTCTGGGCGCCGCATGCAGATCATTGAATCTTTAAGTATCGGCCCCAGACAGAAAATTGCCTTGATTCGCGTTGGCGAACAAGAGGTGATGGTGGGCATTACAGCTTCACAAATCACAGCACTGGCCCAGTTGCCGCAACACACAGCTTCTCCAAACTCACACGCTTCATCGCTGCAGAATGAACTGAGCCAGCTTAGCGCCAGCTTGTCTGCTACCGGAGACCTTCATGTTAAGTAAGTTTTTCAAGCAGCCCGTGGTCATGGCCAGCGCCATCATTGCACTGGCCCTATTGGCATTCCCCTTTGCCGCTTCGGCTCAGGGCATTCCCATGGTCAACGTCACAGGCGGCCCCAAAGGCCAACAACAGTACAGCTTGTCGCTGCAACTGTTGGCCTTGATGACCTCGCTCACGCTGCTGCCCTCGTTCTTGCTCATGATGACGGCGTTTGTGCGAATCATCATTGTGCTGTCTATTTTGCGTCAAGCTTTGGGCACTGGCCAAACGCCTCCCAACACCGTTCTGGTGGGCCTTGCCTTGTTCCTCACCTTGTTCATCATGTCACCTGTTTTAACCGACATCTACAACAACGCCTTGGTGCCTTACATGCAAAAAGGCATGGCCTTTGACAAGGCCTTGGCTGCAGCAGAAGAGCCCTTGCGCAATTTCATGATGAAGCAAACCCGAGAAGACGACATCGGCCTGTTCATGCAAATGGCCAACAAAGGCGAGCCCGCCAATGCGGCAGCTGTGCCCTTCTCAACCTTGGTGCCTGCGTTCATCACTTCCGAGCTCAAAAGCGCTTTCACCATTGGCTTTCTCATCTACATCCCGTTTGTGGTCATCGACCTCATTGTGTCCAGCGTGCTCATGTCGATGGGCATGATGATGCTGTCACCCATGATGATCTCTATGCCTTTCAAACTGATGTTGTTTGTGCTGGTAGATGGCTGGAGCTTAATCTTGGGCTCGCTCGCTGCCAGTTTTGCCACTTAAATTTGGAGACAACACATGGACACCGCCACCGTTGTTGACCTGGGTCGCCAAGCACTTTGGATGACCGTCTTAATTTCTGCGCCCTTGCTGGGCGTTGCCCTGTTTGTGGGTTTGGTCATTGGTATCTTGCAAGCAGCCACCTCCATCAACGAGGCCACACTCAGCTTTATTCCTAAGCTGGCGGCCTTGGCCATTACCTTGGCAGTCGTGGGGGGCTGGCAGCTCACGACCTTGGTCGACTACACGCGCAGCATTTTCCAGCGCATTCCAGGATTGTTTACCTGATATGGACATTGCAGTCACCGAACTGATGGAGCGCTTTTATGGGCTCCTCTGGCCGATGCTGCGAATCTCGGCTTTGCTGGTGGCCGCGCCTATTTTTTCATTGCGTGCTTTGAATTTGCGCATTCGCATCGTGCTTGCCATGGCCCTCACTTGGCTGGTCTACCCGCTACACGACTGGCCCGTCATTGATCCTCTTTCACCCAGCGGCCTCCTAGAAATCTGCAATCAACTCATGATTGGTTTGTTGATGGGTTTGATGTTGCAAGTGGTCACAGCCGCCATTGTGGTGGCGGGTCAGTCCATCGCCAACGCCATTGGCTTGTCCATGGCCACCATGATCGACCCCAACATGGGTAACGTGCCCGTCATTTCGCAATTCTTATTGGTGATGTCCACTTTGATTTTCGTTGGTTTAGGTGGGCACGCCTTGCTTCTCAACTTGGTGGTCGAGAGTTTCAACAGCCTGCCCATTGGTGGCAATTTGATGGGCGCCGAAGCCATGAAACAAGTCATCGCATGGAGCTCCATGTTGTTCTTAGGTGCTTTGCTCACCGCACTTCCTGTTATGGTGGCATTGTTGTTCATCAACATTGGATTGGGCGTGGCCACTCGCGCAGCGCCCAGCTTGAACATCTTTTCTGTGGGTTTTCCGGCCATGATTTTTGCTGGTTTCGGGGTGCTCATTCTGGCTTTGCCCAGCATTGGCGCGCGCATTCAATGGCTTTGGATGCAAGGCTTTTTTCAAGTCCGCACCTTGGTCGGTATCACTTAAAGGATGTGATGCATGGCTGAGAATTCCAGTGCTGAACAAACCGAAGAGCCGACGGCGCGAAAGCTACGCAACGCCCGCGACGAAGGCCAAGTCGCCCGATCGATGGAGTTGCCTGCTGCAGCCGTAACCATTGGCGCCATTTTGGTCATGGTCATGATGGGCGGCTATTGGATCAAAAAAATGGCTGAAATTTTTGCATCGGGCTTCAAGTTCGATCGTAAAACTTTGGACAACCCCGACCTGATGGTGACCACATTTGCACATCAATTGGGCGAGAGTTTCTTGCTGATTGTTCCCGTTTTATTGGTCACTGCCATCTTGGCTGTTTTGTCCAGTGGTGCAACCGGCGGTTATTTGTTCTCGTTAAAAGGCATCATGCCCAACTTCAGCAAGCTCAGTTTGCTGGCGGGCTTCAAACGCATGTTTGGAGCGCATGCTGCGATCGAACTCCTGAAATCTATTTTGAAATTCACCCTGGTTGCCACCGTCCTTTGGTCACTGGTGACTCGGCAAATGGATCAAATGATGCAGTTGGGTCAAATGGCCCTGGAGCCTGCATTGGCCGCAGCAGGTTGGATGATTGGCGAATCTGCCTTATGGCTGTCCATGAGTTTGTTGGTCATTGCACTGATTGATGCGCCTTACCAGCGCTACGCTTTCATCAAGCAAATGCGCATGACCAAGCAAGAAGTTAAAGATGAGATGAAGGACATGGAAGGCCGTCCTGAAGTAAAGCAGCAAATTCGCAGACGTCAGCGGGAAATGGCCAACAACCGCATGCTGCAAAAAGTCAAAGATGCCGACGTCATCATTACCAACCCAGAGCACTTTGCAGTCGCTTTGTCATATGACCCCACTGGTGATGGTGCGCCCGTGCTATTGGCCAAAGGCTCAGATCACATGGCTGCCAGAATCCGCGAAGAAGCCCAAAAGCACGGTGTTGAAATTTTCGGGGCTCCGCCCTTGGCGCGTGCTTTATATTTCAGTACCGAAGTCGACCACCCGGTACCTGAGTCTTTGTACTTGGCGGTTGCGCAAGTCATTGCTTATGTGTTCAGCCTGGCCGACGTTCGACCTGGCGTCGCACCCATGCCCAAACCACAACCCAAGGTCCCGACCTCCATGTTGTTTGATGCCAATGGCAAATTAATGTCCTCTTAAATTCAGGAACCCGTATGAGTGATACACCCAATCAAGACGAACCGATGATCATCAAGACTGATCGGCCGCATTCAGTTTCTATGTCTGAGGGGTCCAATGTGGCGGTTGGCAAAAAAGCTGAAGCCAGTGCACCTGCCATTCGCAAAGTGATGGCCGAAGGTGAAAAGTTTGACTTCGAAGAAAACAACGTCATTGATGGTGGACAAGACCCCGACAAAGACCCCAAGTCCGATGTGTTCGCCAAGGGCGATACCTACAAAGGCAATCAAAACGTCGCTGATGCTGAAGAAAACTTCAAGGGCTATCAAAGTGCCGCAGATGCGCCAGATCGTTTTGTCAATGTCCCCAAAGATGCGCCTATCCCACCCCCCATTAGCAAACCTTTGGATGTGACGCAGCTTGGGGACACGCCTCAAATTAAAGACGAGCCAGTTGGTGCCGATACCGTACTGAAGACGGAAGAAATTTTGGCAGCCATCGCCGTGGATGAGCCCATTGCACGAGCGGAGCCAATGCCTGAAATGAATTTTCCAGCGCGAGTGATCAAGGTCAAAATTGAAAATGACTTGGTCCGTGTGCGACTGGACAAGCTTGAAGAATAAAGGAACATGCCATGAGCACCCAACCCACAACGGGCGGCAACGAAAAAACGCAGCCAGCTGGCCAAGACACCTCGGGTGTTCATGCGGCGCAGCCTGCGTCAACCGATGCGGAGGAGCTTGAAGGCCTGAAAATGCTGGCGCTGGATTCGGCCGAATTGGCCACACGCTCTGCCAATGTGGCGGCCGGCGTGGCAGAAAATATGAAAAAAGCCACGCTGGGCTTGCATGACTTGATGAAGGTCAACAAGAAGCAGCACCTCATCATGATGGGGGTTGCCGGTGGTTTCATGTTCATCACTGGCATTATCTTCGCTACGTCAGTCTTCACCTTAAAGTCCCGTATCAACCAAATGGACAGCATGCTTGTAGCGCTCAGCAAGCGGGTGGTTGAATTAGACGAATCGATGGAAATGGTGGGCTCGGTCAACGAGGGTCTACAAGCCATGGTGGAAAAACAAGATGGCATCGCAAAAATGCAGGGGTCTTTAGAGGCACGCCTGAATGACGCCATCAAACAAACTGAAAGTGTGCCTGCCAAAACAGCTGAACAGGTTGGCGAAAAAGGCGAAATTTTGGCGGCCCAAGTGAAGTCACTGGAAGGCCGCTTCATGCAGCAGTCTCGCGCGCTCAATGCACTGGCCAACCAAGTGGGTGGCCTTCAAGGTGCCGTGGGCGAAACAGGGGGCTTTAAGAAAGAAATGGAAGCGCTTGCCCGCCTGCAACGAGAGCGTCAAGCGGCCGAGAACGCGGCAGCGGCAAAAGCAGCAGCGAACTTAAACGCAGCCAATAATGCAAGCCTCAATGCAGCCAAGCAAAGAGAAAAAATGGTGCAATATCCTCGCGCCCAGCAAGAAACAGGACCTGCAGGTTCAGCAGGCGTCTTAAGTAGCAAACCTTAATGATTGGCCGTCTAGCTGACGGCCAACTTCAAGACTTAATCAACCTGTTTTTCGCTGTCTGAACTGACCACAGGCAAAGTGCCTTGTCTTAAATCGTACTTGTTCAATTTTTCGATCAAGGTGGTGCGCTGTAAATTCAGCAAGCGCGCCGTTTGAGACACATTGCCATCGGTCCGGGCCAAGGCCTGCACAATCAAATCGCGTTCAATGTCGGCCAATCGGTCTTTCAAAGACAACCCTTCTGGTGGCAAACTTGGTAAACCTTGTGCCAGCATGATGATGTCTTCCACCTCGTTGTGCATGTCCATGGACAAGGGGGGCGCAGGGTTGGCAAACGGATTCATGACATCCGCATTGGCAATGTGATGTGTCTCTTTTTTACTCAAAGGCGCCACAATTTCCAAGTCATCCACAATGGGCGTGCTGACGCGCTGTGCCTGTAAAACACGCAAACCCTTGGGCAACAAAGAAGACGGGACAGTGGACAAGCTCAACAACTGCCCACTGAACAAGGTGTTGAAGCGGTCCACCAAATTGGACAACTCCCGCACATTGCCTGGCCAAGCATAGTCTTTTAATGCTTCGACAAAGTCTGTGGCAAAGCTAATGGGCGTTTGACCCTTGGCTGCAAAATGTGACGCAAAATGTGTCAACAATGCAGGCACATCCTGAGCCCTTTGGCGCAAGGCTGGCGTATTCAGGGGCAATACATTCAAACGGTAATACAAGTCTTCTCTAAACCTACCTGCCTCAATTTCGGCCTCTAAATCTCTGTGCGTCGCAGCCACGACACGAACATCAACCGCAACAGATTTGAGTGCACCCACAGGATCGACTGTGCGCTCTTGCAATACCCGCAACAACTTGACCTGCATGTCCAATGACAAATCGCCAATTTCGTCTAAGAAAATGGTGCCACCGTGGGCCAATTCAAAACGCCCGATGCGATCGGCCATGGCACCCGTGAAAGCACCTTTTCGATGACCGAACAGCTCGCTTTCCAGCAGGTCTTTGGGAATGGCAGCGCAATTGATGGGTACAAAATTTCCACCGCTTCGGTCCGATTGGTCGTGCAGCGCTCGAGCGACCAACTCCTTGCCTGTGCCACTTTCGCCCGTGATGAGCACGGTGGCTGTCGAAGAAGCCACGCGTTCAATCAAATGACGGATTGCTTCAGCGCTGGCACTGGCACCAATGAAAGCTTTTGAAGGAGGTTTATGCGCCATAGGGCCAAAAAAGAAATAACAAGTGCAAATTCAAGACACCACTGTATTGCAAATTTCATCAAAATTAGCTGAAATGTCGGAAAACCGACAATTTAAATTACATTTTTGCAACATCAAAGGTTTGAAAGGCTTGGCTCTTTTTGTTCAATTGGGGGGCAAAAGGGCTCAAGCTTCTCAAGTTAATGCCGAATCAGAGGGTGTAGGACTTCGAGTCCCCCTCTTACAAGGAATGGCAAATGAAACGCACCGCTGCATCTTTTTTGGTTTTAAGCATGGTCGCCCTGACGGGTTGCAAATCTATCAACTTGGCCATGCCCAGCGCCACCAAGGATGCCTCGCCTTTGGCGCAGCCCATTATTGAAAAACGCGAAACCATTACGGCCACAGGCTATGCCGTGGTGACTGTTCAAAATCACAAAAATCCTGCGCAGCAAAGGCTCATGGCCATCCGCGCTTCTAAATTGGATGCCTATCGCAACCTGACGGAACAGGTTTACGGTCAGCAATTGGATGCCAGCTCAACTGTCGCAGACATGGTGGTGACCAACGATACATTCCGCGCCAAAGTTGAAGGTGTCATTTATGGCGCTAGGCTGATCAGCATCACGCCAGTGGGAGAAGACACCTACGAAACAACATTGTCGCTAGACAGAGATGTGGTGCAAGACTTGCGTATCCTGTACATGGGACAAATTGCCGCTAGAGGTCGTTGATCATGAAAGTACGCAGTGCTCAACCTCATTCATTCGTCTTGGGCTTTACCCTTTTGACTTGTTTGCTTACAACAAACGTCAAAGCCGATCTCACCCCACAAGAACGTTTGGATGCCATTCGACAAGGCCTGGTTGACGCATCCCTTCAAACACCTACGCGTGTTCAAACAACAACTTGGATCGACAACCAAGGCAGTTTGCGTGAGACCAGCAGTTTTAAAAATGCACTGGATGTCAAAAGCGTTCGCGTCGTGGCCTATGACCGCGACGACAAAGGCCAGCCCAAAGCCAAATTGCAACTGGTATCAGCCAATACCGAACTCCCCGGCCAACGACCCTTGCAAAGTTCAGGCAACAGCACATTGCAAAAAATTAACAAAGCCTTCGACAAAGTTTCTAACTTTGCAAAGCAACTGTCACCTCAAGCATTTGCAGCCAACGAGGCTGCGCCTATTTGCAAAGTCAAAGCAGGCGGTAAACTCAAACACACTTTGAGCTTGGATTTGCAGACTGACGCTTCTGCAAATCCGGTTTTTTTAGCCAACTTCTTACCCCTCATTCAGTACCATTGGATTGGTGAGTCGAAGGCATCTGGTGGATGGCGCATGGTCAACTCTTTGCCCGCTGCAAGCATGTCAAACAACCTGTCGCGCTATGAGCGTGCTCTGCTCAGCAACCGTCCAGAGTCCTTGCCTTGGAATGCCAAACTGATGGTCCGAACCGAGCAACTAGAAGCCTCAGGTCTGGCAGGTCTGCGCGGCGAAAAAAGTTCAGAAATGCTGGTTCACATGCAATTGCAAGTCGCTGGCACCGAAGATCAAGGTCTTGCTTATGAAGATCAAACCAGTTTTGCCGTTGAGTTGGAAACACCTGCTTGGTCAGCTCCAAAATTGAAATTGAGCAGTCTTACCGCTTTGCAAAATGAAATTAACGTAATGCGAAACCAAGCTGAAGAATGGCTGGCATGCCAATCTGTTCAGCCCGTGGTCACTGCCGCTATTGCAAAACAAATCGAAATCAATGCCGGCTCAATGGCGGGCCTCAAAAAAGGCGACGAGTTGTTGATTGCCAACCCAACTCGCTTTCCTGCAGAGCTTATGAGCAAAGACGGTGCGCCTCAAACATTACTGGCCCAAGTTCAGGCGGTGACGCCTTTCAACTCGCAATTGGTCGTTCTGGCAGGTCCTGCACAATCCGTGCAAGCCAACTGGCGCGCATGGCCTACTGAGACATTGGTTAAAGAACCACAAGTTCAACCGCCAGCGATCACAACGTCCAAGCGTTCTTCCAAAACCTTGACCCCACCCGCAGTCGTCATGACGCCTTATTGAATCATTCGAGCTTGTTATGAACTTATCGCCCTTCAAATTCATGGTGGTCACAATTGCATTTGCACTGAGTTGCTCAGTTCAATCTGCGGATGTACCTGATCAGGCCAAAACGGCCGTGTCAACGACTCAACACAAAGTCTCTGAAAGCACGCCCATTGACCGGCTGGTTCAAAAAATATATGCCAACAGCCCATTGAATACAGCGCTGCTGCGCAAAGCATTGGTCGACGCAAACCCCAAGGTCATTACAGGCAACCCTCAGCAACGGGTCAAGGCGGGCACCACCATCGTAGTCCCAGACCATGCTGAGTTGGTTCGAACAACTTTGACACCTTTTGCGGCACAAGAAACCCAAGAAAACAGCGCAATTTCACGCGACTACTCAACTCGCAAGCAGTGGGTTAGATTCCCTTGATCTCAGGTCCCGAGGCGCGCGTCGCGCCAGGCCGAACAACGCCAATTTTTTTGGAAGGCAAACTGCTTTCCTTTCAGCCCAACAGTGCGGCTGATTTAGGGCTGAAAGACGGGCAAATCGTTCAAGCGTCCATCAAGCTGCAAAACGATCAGCCGATGCTGATGTTGCAAGGGCGAGCCTTGCCGGCACCAGGCTTGCAAATGTCGCAAGTTGGCGAATCGATTTGGCTCAAGGCGCAAGGCGGCACCTTGATTCCTATCAATGCACCGCCTGTCTTTTCTCGAATTGCAAGCCTTTTGTACAGGCCCAATGTGAATTCGGAATTGCTTCCATTGTTTCAACCCGGCACACTGGATGCACTCCTCAAGACAGTGCAGCGACCCGATCTTCAGTCTCAATGGCGATCGCTGCAACTGAGCATGAACCAACTCACACCTAACGCACTAAAGCAAGCCATGATTGGTGCAATGGGTGCAGAGGTTTGGTTAGCCCGTGGCTTACAAGCCCCTGCGCCAGATCCCAAGCAAGTTTTGAGAAAACTCATTCAAGAGTTAAATTCTGAAAGCATTGGCGACAACACGGAGACTGAAACTGTTGAAAAACTCACCAAGGCCGTTGATGACATTGAGGCCAGTCAAGTTCAAGCTGTCCAAGCACAAGCGCAACAAGAAGTTTTGTTCAGCATGACCTTGCCATTTGTAGACTCAAATCCTGTCGAGCTTTCAATCCGACGTGGGCCCAGACAAGATGGCGAGCAAGCCATTTTGACCGTCAATATTCATTCTAAAAGCGAAGACTTGGGGCCAGTTTGGCTCAAAACGCAATTGATGAACGCGCAGCAAATTGAGCTCACCATGTGGGCCGAAAAAGAGAGCGTGGTCACAGAAGCAAGGTCCCGCGCTTACTTGCTAAGCGATGAACTGAGTGCAGCAGGACTCAACATGCGATCGTTCAATGTGTTTCAGGGCGCTCGACCAGCTGAACCCAGCAGTTGGGTGCCATCTGGTCGAGGTTTGGTGGTGGACGTTTCTGCATGAGTCGCTACATGCGTCAAGCTGTGGCCTTGGCCTACGGCAACAATCCCGTACCCGTGGTCACGGCCAAAGGGGATGGTGAGCTTGCTCGCCGCATGCTTGCAGAAGCACAAAAAGAAGGCATCTTCATTTCTGAAGATCCGCAATTGCTGGCGCTGTTAAGTCGCTTGGAAGTTGATCAGGAAATACCGCAAGAACTTTATACGGCCGTAGCAGTTGTATTGTCTTGGGTGTATTGGCTCAAGGGCATGAAGCCTGGCGACGAAAAACCATTGACACCCGAAGAGTCGGCATCAGAAGAGGTCGTTAAATTTCTTGATAACCCCGCCCGCGACTGAATCGGGCGACCTGACCTAAGCGATCATAAACTTCGACTGTGCTGCCTGATTCACCAAATCGCAAACTGTGCAAGGTGCCTCGAATGGTGTCGAGTTTTCGTTCAATCAAAATGGCATTGCGCCTGTGAAGGTCTCGGCATTGAATGAGCGTTTCGCGCAAGTTTTCCCACTCTGGCAAATCTTGAAGCTCTTGGGCCGATGGGCATTTTTCGGTAAGTTCACGAAGCAATTCGTTTTTGGCAGGTTGCAAAGACTCGAACTGGTCTAGGTCTTGGCTTTTTAGAGCGTCAAACTCCAAAGCCAACAACTGGGCCAGTTGGCCGGTCAGTGCAAGGACTTGGTCACTCACGGATCATCTGCTCAATGGCGTGAAAACTCTCCGCAATCTTTCGCGGGTTCAAGGGGTATTGACCGTTTTCAATGGCTTGTTTAATCGACTCAACTTTTACACGGTCAAAATCTGGCTCGGCCATGGCCCGAGCGGCCACATTGCTCAATTGCACTTGATCTCCCGATGCAGTCTTGGCTGCTGGCGTAGAAACTGAGACATTGTCTAAAGCTTTGGCAAGCGCACCCGCTTTGCGGTCGCTTTTATCGAGGGCACTGCGCAGCATAGGATCCGACTGGGCTCGTCGTCCAAAGTTTGAAATTGCATCGGTCATCGCTGGCTCACTTTCTTATCTCTTCACACATCAACCCACAAATAGAAGGTTGGACATGCTCAGTATCGACAGTACATTCTAGAACTTGAATCACTTTTTGAAAATATTTGGGAATTATTTGCAAAAAGCCTGTTTTCAAAGCCTCTCAAAGTCCTTTTACCGTGTTGGGCCCCGTCACCACGCCCGACACTTGCCGGCCAGATTCCGGATTTTTCAGCTTTACCTGATCACCCATGCGGCCATCTTGCATTGCTTCCATTCGAATCGTAATCTGAAAATCAGCACTGTTTCCAACCGACATCATGACCGTTTGACCTTGCTTTACCATCACAGCACGACGAATATCAGAAATTCGAAGTGGCTGGCCAGCGGCCATGTCTCGGGTCAATTCTGCCAGTTGGGCATCTTTGATCTGACTGAGTAATTGTGTATCGACATTTCCTGGAGAAGCTTGAACTTCTTCCAGCATGTCCGCTTGCAAAATTGTCCCCCTTTGTAGTAAACGACGCGCAACCACCATTGTTTTGGTGCTTTGACCTGAATTCTGTTGGGTGGCACTGGCTTGGCTACCAGAGGGCACGAAACTGCTGTTGGGCAAAGAAACTTGCAAATAAAGCTGCCATACAGGTTCAGGACACCTGACCCTGACGGTTTCTCTTGACGCAAACGGATGGTCCACCACCAAAGGTTTTTGACAGCCCTGAACTTTCAGGCGCTCATCCAAGGGGGCAATGACGATGTCTTTTGAATTAATCGTGTGTGTTTTAGACAACCATTGTGTTACTTGCAATCTCATACTTTCAGCCGACGTCAATGATTGCGCTGCTAAGGGCATTGGCTGAATTGAACAGAACAGCCAAAAAACCGTTAGGCACAAGATTTGCATCAAGCTGTGAGCAGGTGTAGAGGTTTTGACACTTGGTTTGAACATACCGGAGTTCATGCAATAAAGATGCCATCCATATGAGAATAGAGTCTAAATTACCGAATGCGCCTGTAGGCAATTCAGACAATGCGCACAGCAGCACAGTGGCTTTGTCACGCCCCGGCTTCGCAAAAGCCATGGAACAGGCTCAACAAAATCCATTCACTCGAACCATTCAACCGGGCGACACCCTGACCAGCATCGTTCGGGAACAGGCGCAAATGCTCGGCGTCAAACTTACGCCCTCAGAAGAGTTCAAATGGACACAAGCATTGGCAGCCGACAGCGGTATACAAAATGCCAACGCTATTTTTCCTGGTCAAAAAGTCCAGATGCAAAATATGCTGAGCCGATGGCAAGCTGGCCAGACACAGCCCATCACAACAGCTGCAAATAGCCCACCTTCTATTGTGAGGGCAACAGTTAAAGCAAATGAGCCTATACCCGTCATTTCAATCACTGCGGCAAGAGAACCCATCCAAAAACCAAATTACATCAATTCGGTGTCACACCCTGTGTTGAGTCAAACTTTGGACCGTGCGGTTTCCAGAGGGTTCATCCCCAAGGTAGAACAACAAGATGTGTACAACAAAGTACTACAGGTTGCCAATAAGCACAACTTTTCACCCGATGACTTTGCCCGCTTAACACTGATGGAAAGCGATGGCATGAACCCACAGGCCTCCAACTCGCGCTGCCACGGCATCATTCAATTTTGTGATGGCCCCGATCGCGGTGCAGCTGAAGTCGGATTCGGCAAAGCTCCCAAATCAATTTTGGGCTTGAGTGTTTATCAACAATTGCATTTGGTCGATACCTATTTTGACAAAGTCGGCTTGAAAAAA
>JBEDKQ010000040.1:0-24073 GCA_041172085.1 Pseudomonadota bacterium
ATTGATGGGCAGTTTGTCGAATTGCGTCACACCCACCGTGCTGTCCGTCCAGCCTTCAATGGTTTCATAAATAGGTGTGCAACGCGCAATATCGTCTGCACCCATTGGCAAAATATCGACCACTTCGCCGTCAAGTTCATAACCCGTGCAAAGTTTCAACTCTTTCAAGCCGTCGAGCACATCTAACTTGGTAATGCAAAGACCCGACAAACCATTGACTTGGGCACTTCGTTTGAGCAGTGCTGCATCAAACCATCCGCAGCGACGACTACGGCCAGTGGTAACGCCTTTTTCTGCGCCCACAGTGCTCATGTGCCAACCGGGTGTCCCTTCTTTTTCCCATTCGAGTTCTGTAGGGAAAGGTCCACCTCCCACCCGCGTGCAATAGGCTTTTGTAATTCCTAAAACATAGTGCAACATACCCGGCCCCACGCCTGAACCTGCCGCTGCATTACCAGCAACGCAGTTGCTAGATGTCACATAAGGATAGGTGCCGTGATCAACGTCCAGCAGGGTTCCTTGAGCCCCTTCAAACAGCAAATTTGCACCCAAGCGGTGGGCGTCATTCAGTTCACGTGAGACATCGGCCATCATGGGCTTTAAAAGTTCAGCATGTTCCATGGCTTCTTTGTAAACCACGTCAAACTGAACCTGCCCATTTTTTACATAAGGCTTGAGCATGTCTCCAAAGACGAATTTCTCGGAGCCCAAATAAGTGGTGAGGACATGATTGTGCAAGTCCAGAAGTTCTTTGAGCTTTGTTGCAAACCGCGCAGGGTATTTGAGGTCTTGAACTCGCAATGCGCGACGTGCAATTTTGTCTTCGTATGCAGGGCCAATGCCACGCCCAGTGGTGCCAATTTTTTCTGTGCCACCTTGTTCACGCGCAGCCTCACGCGCAACATCCAGTGCCGCATGAAACGGCAAGATCAAGGGGCACGCTTCGCTGATGCGCAAACGCGAACGCACTTCAACGCCAGCCTTTTCCAAACCCGCAATTTCTTCAAACAATTTGCCTGCTGAAAGCACAACACCATTGCCAATGTAGCACTTCACGCCAGGACGCATGATGCCACTTGGGATGAGGTGAAGAGCGGTTTTAACGCCATTGATCACCAGCGTGTGGCCTGCATTGTGACCGCCCTGAAAGCGCACAACACCTTGAGCACTTTCAGTGAGCCAATCTACCAATTTGCCTTTGCCTTCATCACCCCATTGAGTGCCTACAACGACAACGTTACGTCCTTTGGTCATGTTCATTTTGCTTTATTTTCAAGAGCTGTTACAACCCACTGCCCCGCCACTTCCATCAGTTGGCGGTCGCATTGGAATTCATCAATTTGGCTGTCGTGCCCGGGTAAATTGCAGACAACTGTTTCGCCCATGTGGCGAAGTTTGGCAATGGCTGAACGCAGTTCAACCGAAGTTCCCCAAGGCGCACGAATGGCGGCCTTCAGTGGAAGCCGAGGTACCACACCAACCCATTGTTTGAGATCTAAGCTAAAACCCACAGCGGGTCTGTCGCGGCTTATTTCGTGACCAAAAACAGCACCAACGCCATCGTAACGGCCTCCTCGAACCACTGCATCACTGGCGCCTTTTGCATAAATGGCAAAGCGCAATCCGCTGTAATAAGCATAGCCACGTGCATCTGCCAAGTCGAATTTAAACTGTACGTTTGGCAGTTGCTCACTGAGCCATTTCAATTGCTCGATGGCGAGTTTGATACGTGGTTTGGCTGGAAGTTGGTCAAGCGCTCGGCTTAAAACGGACACGTCACCATAAAGTCCGATCAAGTTCATGAGACCGGTTTGGATGTCTACTGGAAAGCCACGAGACAAATCTGCCAAGGCAGATGAATTTTTGGCAGCCAAAGCAGCATAAACCTCTCCACGCATGCTGTCGGTCAAGGACAAACCTTCCAACAAGCTAGAGACGATTCGAGCGTCAGCCAAGTCAACCAAAACCTCACCCATTTGAGCCGCTTGCAGGCTGTCAAGCGCCAATTGCAAGACTTCTAAGTCGGCTTCCAATCCAGCGTGTCCAAAGATTTCGGCGCCCAATTGAAGTGGTTCGCGGGTGGCATGTGGGCGATCGGGTTGGGTGTGTAGCACAGGTCCACAGTAACAAAGCCGCGTCACGCCTTGTCGATTGAGCAAATGTGCGTCTATTCGCGCAACTTGGGGCGTTGTATCTGCACGCAAGCCCATCATGCGGCCAGAAATTTGATCGACGAGCTTGAAGGTTTGTAAATCGAGGGCTTTGCCAGTGCCAGTGAGCAAGGACTCAATGTGCTCAAGCAGAGGTGGTGACACCAATTCAAAGCCGTAGCTTCGAGCAGTGTCTAGTAGCAATCTTCGGAGTTCTTCGATGTGCCTAGCTTCTGAGGGCAAGACATCGGCGATGTGATCCGGCAGGACCCAAGCGGACATGGCAAATTAGGCGGGCTGTTAAAACAGGGATTTTACCGGTTCAAACAGCCTCTAAAGAAGCCAAATTAAAAGAAAGAGGCCTAAGAGGACGATGGTGAGACCAAAAAAACGAATTTGCCCATCATGCATTTGCATGATTTGGGCAAACATCTCACGCCATTTACGGGGTGACATGAGGGGCAATAGCCCCTCAAATATCAAAACCAAGGCGATTGCCGCCAGGATTGAGGATCCCCAATCCACTTATTTCTTTGGGGGAGAAGCTGCAGCAGCAGGCGCGGCATTGCCACGCATGGTTTTGAAGAAGTCAGAGCTGCTCGGGTCTAAGACCATGACATCGCTCTTCTTAGCAAAGCTGGCTTTGTAAGCATCTAAGCTGCGATAGAACTGCGCAAACTGTGGGTCTCTGCCAAAGGCCTCGTTGTAGATGCGTGCAGCTTGTGAGTCGCCCTGACCTTTGATTTTTTGAGCTTCGCGATAGGCGTTGGCAATGGTGACTTCACGTTGACGATCGGCATCGGCGCGAATTTTCTCGCCCTCTGCACCACCCGTTGAACGCAACTCATTGGCCACACGCTTACGTTCTGCCTCCATACGGCGATAAACTGACTCGGTAATGGCATCGACATAGTCTGCGCGGGTAATTCGAACATCGACCACATCCACACCCCATGGCTTGTCGCCACGAACTTTTTCCAAAACTTCGCGTTTGACGTCGTTCATCAACACATCACGACTTAGAGACAAAAGATCTTTAACGGTCCGCTTGTTGATTTCTTCCTGGAAAGCATTGCGAACGACGCGGTTCAATTGATTTGCGCCCGACTTTTCATCCAAACCCACATTTCGAATGTAAGCCATGGGGTCGGTAATACGCCAACGCACGTACCAGTCAATCACCACGCGCTGCTTTTCAGCTGTGAGCATGGGTTCGGTGTCGGGACTGTCCAGCGTCAAGAGACGCTTGTCGATGTAGGTCACATTTTGCAAAGGCGGCGGCAATTTGATGTTGAGGCCTGGCTCCGTAATAACCTCTTTAATTTGCCCCAAGGCGTAAACCACACCAAACTGGCGTTGATCCACCACAAACAACATTGAGCTGGCCAAGGCCAAGACCAGCAGAAGGGAAGAAACCCAGATTCCAATACGATTCATTTTGCTGAGTCCTTAACGAATTTCACGGTCGCGTGAGCGAAGACTGTCTCGCGACCTAGGGTCGGTGGGCGTCGATCCAGTAACGGGAGCAGGCGGGGTGCTGGTATTGGCCGATCCGTCTGATGGCGCAGCAGGCGCCAATGGAGAGCTTGTGACTTGCATCAGCTTGTCGAGTGGCAAGTACATGAGATTAGAGCCTTGCTTGCTGTCAACAACCACCTTGGTAACGTTGGAATAGATTTGTTGCATGGCATCAAGGTACATGCGGTCGCGCGTTACCTGGGGTGCTTTTTGATACTCGGGCAGGATGGCCTTGAAGCGTTGCGCATCACCTTCGGCTTGTGCCACGATTCGCTCACGGTAGGCTTGAGATTCTTCTTTCAAGCGCGAAGCCGCACCCACCGCACGGGGGATGACGTCATTGGCATAAGCCTGTGCTTCGTTTTTGGCCCGTTCGCGCTCTTGCCCAGCTTTGAGCACATCGTCAAAGGCTGCCTGTACTTGCTCTGGGGGTCTGACACCACCTTGTTGCAGGTTGATGCCCACCACCTCAATACCCACCTTGTAGCGGTCGAGAATGTTTTGCATCAAGGCTCGGACGCGTGGGGCAATTTGATCACGTTCTTCAGCCAAAGCTGAGTCCATTTTCATTTTGCCAACCACCTCGCGGACTGCCGTTTCAGCGGCTTGAACAACGGCCTCTGTGGGATTCTTGCTTTCGAACAAATACGCTCGCGCGTCATTCAATCGATATTGCACAGCAAATTTAATTTCAACGATGTTTTCGTCTTCCGTGAGCATGGCTGATTCACGCAAGCCTGTGGCTTTGATGACATTGTCGCGGCCAATGTCAACAGATCGAATTTGAGTGACAAACACCAATTCATGCTTCTGGATGGGATAAGGCAAGCGCCAGTTAAAACCGGCGCCCACAGTGGCTTTGTATTTGCCGAACTGGGTGATCACAGCCTGCTGACCCTCTTGCACAATGAAAAATCCGGTGCCCATCCAAATCAGCAAACATGCGCCCAAAATAACGCCGAGCCCAAGATTTCTGAAAACCGGGGGCAAGCCATTTGGAGAGCCGCTGTTTGGGGGGCCTTTGTGGGGAGGGCCGCCATTTTTGCCGCCTAAAAATTGAGACAGCTTGCGGTTGAGATCGCGCCACAGCTCGTCTAAATCGGGAGGCCCTGCATTTTGACTTGGCTTGTTGGATGAAGTGCCAGATCCGTTTGAAGGCGCACCCGACTGAGAGCCCGGTGGCGGCAAAGGATCTTGACCTTCTTGAGTGGGTTTGTCATCGCCTCTTCCCCAGCGAGGATCGTTCAAGTTGAACATGCCGCGAAGGCGTTGTGGAAGGACTGACCAGGCTAAAGCACGAGGATTGAAGTTCATTCGTTTTTTTACGTATTTATCTGTCTGCACTCATTGTGCCCAATACCAACATTGATTATTGGCAATCATCTGAATTTTCCCCGAAATTATCAAGGTCAAAGCGCGGATCTTTTGGCTGCTCTGTGTCGGCCGTGTTTTTCATGACCTCCTCCGCGAGCAATTGACGCAACAAGGCCAAGCCCTCGCCGGTTTGTGCGCTGACAAATAATCGGGTTAAGGCCTGACCGTCAACTTCGTATTGATCCTGAAAAACAAGGGGTCGACGTTCCGTCGGCAGCATGTCTATTTTGTTAAAGACCAACCACTGCGGTACTGGATCCGCACCAATTTCATGCAAAACGCGTTTCACTTCGGCCATTTGCTCTGGAAAATTGGGATTTGACGCATCAACCACATGAATCAGCAAGTCTGCATCAGCAGCTTCTTGAAGGGTTGCTTGAAATGCATCGATCAAACCATGTGGCAAGTCACGAATGAAACCCACCGTGTCGGAAACTGAGGCACTGCGACCCGCTTCACCCAAGTAAAGCTGACGGGTTGTGGTGTCTAAGGTTGCAAACAATTGGTCCGCGGCATAGGCACGGGCTTTGACCAACGCGTTGAACAAAGTTGACTTACCCGCGTTGGTGTAACCCACCAGGGACACGTTGAAGGCATTGCGCCGGTCACGTTGACGGCGCTGGGTTGAGCGCTGTTTCTTGACCTTGGACAATCGCTCTTTGGTTCGCTTAATGGCATCGCCGATCATGCGCTTGTCGAGCTCAATTTGAGTCTCGCCAGGGCCACCTCGGGTGCCAATTCCACCCCGCTGCCGCTCAAGGTGGGACCAGCGCCTAACAAGCCGTGTACTTAGGTATTGAAGTCTTGCCAGTTCAACTTGCAACTTGCCATCGTGACTGCGTGCACGCTGCGCAAATATCTCCAAGATCAGCAAGGTTCGATCATTGACCGGCAGTCCCAAATGACGCTCCAAATTTCGCTGTTGCGCCGGGCTGAGGGATTGGTCAAAAAGAACTTCGCGGGCACCCATTTGCTCGGCCATGAATTTGATTTCATCGGCTTTGCCTGACCCCACAAACAGAGCGGCATCGGGTGCTTTGCGCTTGCAAGTGATTTTGGCCACGGGATGCATTCCCGCAGTGAGGGCCAATTGGCTGAGTTCATCCAGCTCGCCATCAAAATGAGGCAAACCAAAATCAACACCCACCAACAAAGCCGGTGTTGAATCTACCGAATCTTTGCTCAAAAGAGAAAATTAAGCAGGCGTATCGTCTGGGGCGTCAGAACCACTGAGGTTCACGGCGCGTCCAGGGACAATGGTTGAGATGGCGTGCTTGTAGACCATTTGTGTCACGGTGTTGCGAAGCAACACCACGTACTGGTCAAAGGACTCAATTTGACCTTGAAGCTTGATGCCGTTGACCAAATAAATGGACACTGGCACATGCTCGCGGCGCAATGCGTTGAGGAAGGGATCTTGCAAAAGTTGCCCTTTGTTGTTCACGATATTCTCCGTGTTCTGAATTGAATTAAGGGTTTTACCTTAACACATATCGTTGTGTTAAGCAGAAATTAAAAAGCTGCAAAACCTTACAAATTAGTCCGAATCTTTGTCGGCGTATGGGTTTTGAGAGGTTTTCATCTCGATGCGCAAAGGAGTCCCAGACAGGTTAAAGGCCTTTCTGAATCGGCCTTCCAAGTAGCGTTTATAGGTTTCGGTCACGTGTTCAAGCGAATTGCCGTGAATGACAATAACCGGTGGGTTCATGCCCCCCTGGTGCGCATAACGAAGCTTGGGTCTGAACATGCCGCCACGCTGGGGGCTTTGAAACTGAACAGACTCTAACAACAAACGCGTTAACACTGGGGTGGTCATTTTGACCATGGCAGATTGATGGGCTTGCGTAATGGACTTCCATACAGGGCCCAGACCTTGCCGCTTCTTGGCAGAGATGGTGTGCAAATTGGCAAACTTCAAGAACGGAAGTCGGTTCTCAATAGAGCGATGAACCAATTCACGTTGATACTCGTCCACCGCATCCCATTTGTTGACTGCCAGCACCACAGCACGGCCACTGTCCAACACGAATCCTGCAATGTGTGCATCCTGCTCAGTTACACCTTGGGTTGCATCTAACAATAGCAAAACCACGTTAGCAGACTCAATGGCCTGCAAGGTTTTGACCACCGAGAATTTCTCAATGGCTTCAAATACTTTGCCTTTGCGGCGCAATCCAGCGGTGTCAATTAATTCAAACTTCTGACCATCACGCTCCAAAGGAACGGTGATGGCATCACGTGTGGTGCCTGGCATGTCAAAAGCAACCAAACGTTCCTCACCCAGCCATGTGTTGATCAGGGTGGACTTGCCTACATTCGGACGACCTGCCACCGCCAATTTAACGATGCTCGTATCGACTTCTGCGTCTGCATCATCCTCAGGCAACATAAGGGGGTCTAAAGCCAGTTCAACCAAACTGCGAACGCCCTGCCCATGGGCAGCCGAAACGGGAATAACGTCACCTAAGCCAAGTTCATAAAACTCACTGATTTGAACGTCCTCACGCATGCCCTCAGCTTTGTTGGCCACGAGCAGGCAGGGTTTGCCAATGCGGCGAAGATATTTCGCGATGTCATGGTCTTGGGCAGAAACGCCAGCACGCGCGTCCACCACAAACACAACCACATCGGCTTCTGCCACGGCTTGCTGGGTTTGTTTGGCCATTTCTTTATAGATGCCAGCGCTGGCATCTGGCTCAAAACCGCCCGTATCAATCACGATGTATTCGTATCGGCCTTGGCGACCCTGGCCATAGTGCCGATCTCGAGTAAGGCCTGCATAGTCGGCAACGATGGCGTCTCGGCTTTTGGTGAGGCGGTTAAAGAGAGTGGACTTGCCTACATTGGGGCGTCCGACCAGGGCCAGTACGGGTTTCAAATCAATCTTTCTGTTGGGACTTAGTTGGCACGAAGGGCCTGAACCAAGCCATTTTTTGTGACCACAACCCAATTTTTTCCTGAGCGCAAAATGGGCATGGCAATGCCAGATGCGTCAATTTGCAATCGTGCCACGGTTTGACCGTTGTTGGCATCAAGCCAATGGACCCATCCCAAATCATCGCCCACCAACAATTGGCCATCGGCTGCAACTGGCGCCGTCAAGCCCCTGAATCGAAGTGCATCAGATTGCCAAAGCACTTGCCCGCCTGAACGGTTCCAAGCAGATACTTTGCCGTCTGACTCGGTGCCAAAAACAGCTGACTCTGACCCTGAGAGCCCAACATGCCCTTGTGCAGAGCGCGTCCAGAGACTGCTTCCCTTTGCTGCGTCGACACAGGTCACTGAAGTTTGAAAGGCACGGGCACAAACTGTGTTGTTGACACGAGAAACACCGGATACCAAGTCAACAAGCCGCTCGACCTCGTTGGTGCCCCGTGAAGACCCGATGGTGACCTCCCATTTGGAGGCGCCATTGGCTGGATTCATAGCGACCAAACGGCCTGAAAGGCCTACCAACAGGTTATCTTGAAAGCTAGTCAAAATGCCAGATTGCTTCAGCACCAAGGCATCGCCCGAGCGTTGCTGACTCCAAAGTTTTTGGCCTGAGTCGCCATCAAAAGCGGTGACGGTACGGTCAGCGCTTAGAACAAACACACGCCCCCCCGCCACGAACGGAGACGTTAAAGCCAATGCGGGTAACTTGGCTTTCCAGAGGACTTTACCTTGCGACAAAGTCATCAATTCATTTGATTTGGAGATAACAGCAAGGCGGTTGCCATCAGAACCTATGCCGGCAGAGATAAGCGTGTTCAAAGCCAAGCGCCAAACTTCAAGGCCTGTTTCTGCATTGAGCACCGTGACCAGACCATTCAAGCCAACCAAAGCAATTTGATCTTGCGTAATTTGGGCTGTAAGAGGCGCCGAAACTGGACTGATCTGAGTTGACCAGGATTTTGTGACTGTCAATGCTGGCTTGAAATCGGACAAAGCTGACGGTTGCGGTTTTTCAGAAGTGCTTGAACATGCACTGAGGAAAAGAACCACGCCAATGCAAAGTGAGAGCGCTAAGAGAAACCTATTTTGCCGTGACTGAACATCCATCTTCATTTTGAAGCACCTTTGGTTTGTGTCGGGTCAACACCCAATGCATTCAATTTGGCGGCCACCAAAGGGCGGTATTCGGCATTGTCAGAGAGTTTCGTCCAAGCCTCAGAGTAGGCTTTTATGGCCTCTGTGGGTTTGTTCTGAGCAACCCAAATATCCCCTTGGATATCGGCAGCCAGCCCCGCAAAAGCTGGCTGAAATGGTTTTGACAAGGTTTTTAAAGCTTCATCAAAAGATTTCATTTGCGACTGCAAATTGGCCAAACGAATTCGAGCCAACTGAGCAGTGGCTTCGTCTGACGCGTTGTCAGTTGCCCACTTCAAGGCCCCTTGGGCGGCATCTGATTTGTCTGATTGTTGAAAAACTTTGGCTGCCAACAAAGCAGATTGCGATGCGAATGTGGTGCTGGGGAAACGCTCTTTCATGTCATTCCATGAACGTTCCAATTTGGCCACATCTGCCGCCGCTGCAGAGCGCTCCACTTCGTCGAACAAGGCCGAGGCTTTGACGGATTGTTCACGCTCCCAATATTTGTAGCCATTCCAGGCCACATAGGCGCCCATCACCACGATTAAAAACCATGTGATGGCGTTGCCATATTGCTTCCAAAAATGCTTGAGTTGGTCAAGTTGTTCTTGTTCTTCGAGGTCGAGATGTGAGGACATATTCAGCTTTGTATCAAGTGTTCAATTGTAGGCTCTGCGCCCAAGCACCTATGTTTTCCAATGATTCTGTTCGTTGTTCACCACCACCTGCGCGCAGTGGTTTAACAGAAACGCTGTTTTGTGCCAGTTCGTCCACGCCAAAAATCAGGGCAAATTGGGCGCCGCTGCTGTCGGCTTTTTTAAATTGGCTTTTCATGCTGCCAATGCCATCACCAGAGCCCGCATGCATTTGAACGTTGACGCCAAAGCCGCGCAATTGACGCAAGTATTTCAAGACCTCGGGCAAACTTTGGGTATCGGGAACGATGGCATATGCGTGGGGCGCGGGATTGGGCAAGCTTGCGCCCTGCTCTTCCAACAAGGCCAATACACGTTCAATACCTAGAGCCCAACCTACAGCAGGGGCTGCTTTTCCGCCGACTTGTTCGATGAGATAGTCGTAACGACCTCCGCCACAAACAGTGCCTTGAGAGCCAAGCTGATCGGTGATGAACTCAAAAACAGTGAGGTTGTAGTAGTCCATGCCCCTAACAAGTCGAGGGTTCAGCGAATAAGAAACCCCATTGGCATCCAAAATTTGACGCAAGGCATTGAAGTGCGCCAAAGACTGTTCCCCCAAAAAGTCCATCAGCTTAGGCGCAGCTTCAACCACCTCTTTCATGGCCGGATTTTTGGTGTCCAGAATGCGCAAAGGATTTGAATACAAACGTCGTTTGGCATCTTCGTCGAGCACATCTTGGTATTTTTCAAAATGCGCAATCAGTGCAGCCCGATGGGCCAACCGCTCGGGCGGCTGCCCCAGACTGTTCAGTTCGAGCCGCACATCTTTCAGACCAATGGCTTGCCACAAATCGTGCGCCAATAAAATAACTTCGGCATCGATTTCAGGGCCTTGGAATCCCAATACTTCGGCACCAATTTGGTGGAATTGGCGATATCTCCCACGCTGAGGACGCTCGTGCCTGAACATAGGCCCCATGTAATAAAGGCGTTTACCACCTTCATAGAGCATGTTGTGTTCGACCACCGCGCGTACAACGCCTGCTGTACTTTCGGGACGCAATGTGAGTGCCTCGCCGTTCAATCTGTCTTCAAAAGAATACATTTCTTTTTCGACAATGTCTGTGACCTCACCTAAGCCCCGCACAAACAGCGCAGTAGGCTCCACAATGGGTGTGCGAATGTTGCGATAAGCGTAACGGGTCATCAAGTCACGGACAGTGGCTTCTAACCATTCCCACTTGGCAGACTCACCGGGCAAAATGTCATTCATGCCTTTGACGGCTGTGAGCTTTTTGAATGCTGCCGGCTTAGGATTCGATGCAATAGGATTCATTGATAAAAAAATTATTTACTGAGGACTTTTTGCGGTGTCGCCAAACCGTTGTTCAATGTAGTTGGACACCAACTCTTGAAACTCTGCGGCGATGTTATCGCCTCGCAATGTCAGCTTCTTTTCCCCGTCAATGAAGACAGGCGCTGCTGGTGCCTCGCCCGTTCCAGGCAAACTGATACCGATGTCAGCATGCTTGCTCTCACCTGGCCCGTTCACAATGCATCCCATGACTGCCAATTTTAAGTTCTCTACGCCGGGATAACGCTGACGCCAAACGGGCATTTGAGCTCGCAAATAATCGTCAATTTGTTTGGCCAATTCCTGGAAAGTACTGCTGGTGGTTCGGCCACAGCCGGGGCACGCCGTGACGCTGGGTACAAAGATACGCAGGCCTAGCGACTGCAATATTTCTGATGCAATGACCACTTCTTGTGTTCTGGACTCTCCTGGCTGAGGCGTCAGGGACACCCGAATGGTGTCACCAATGCCTTCTTGCAGAAGGATGGACAAGGCTGTGGCAGAGGCCACTGTGCCCTTTGTACCCATTCCCGCTTCTGTGAGACCAAGGTGCAAAGGATAATCGGTTCTGCGTGCCAACTCTCGGTAAACGGCGATAAGGTCTTGTACGCCGGAGACTTTGCAAGACAACATGATCTGTGCGCGCGCCATACCCATCTGATGGGCCTTGTCGGCTGACGTGATGGCGGAGGTAATCAAGGCCTCGTACATGACTTGCCTTGCCTCCCAAGGCGTGGCGCGCTGGCTGTTTTGATCCATGAGTGTGGCCAACAGCTCTTGGTCTAAGCTTCCCCAGTTAACGCCAATGCGAACTGGCTTGTTCCACTTCATGGCCGCTTCGATCATCTGACCAAATTGAACATCGTGTTTGTCACCTTTGCCAACATTGCCTGGATTGATGCGGTATTTGGAAAGCGCTTCCGCGCAAGCTGGGTGGTCACTTAGGAGCCGATGGCCGTTGTAATGAAAATCACCAATCAAGGGCACATCAACACCCATCTTGTCGAGTTGGTCTCGAATATGCGGCACAGCTTCAGCAGCTTCTGGCGTGTTGACCGTTAAGCGCACCAATTCTGAGCCGGCTTGTGCCAACTCCTTAATTTGAATGGCTGAACCAATCACATCGACCGTATCGGTATTGGTCATTGACTGGACGCGAACCGGCGCATTGCCCCCAACAGTGACGATGCGTTTTCCCCATTGGACCTGGGCTTGTAGGCTACGTCTTGGTAAAGGCGAAGCAGGTGGAATGGCAACAGGATGTGTCATTTTTGGTTCTCCGATGTAGCGTTGGACATGGCAGGAACGGTTGGTAAGGCTGGTAAGGCTGGAACGTTTGTGACCGTTGGGTTGACTGGGGCGTTGGGTGAAGCAAGCTGCGCATTGGCTGCGGCTGGGGCGCTTTCAAATACCATGGCCTTGGGAAGTTCGGCTTGCGCAGGTTCAGGCAAAACTGGCTCTTGAACGGGCGGCATGGTGGGTACCACTTCAACGGTTTGTGAGGGTGCGTTGAGTTGTATCACCTGCGCGAGCCAGTCGCTTTGAGAAGCGACAGTAAGCAACGCCAGCAACATGATCAACAGCAAGAGTTTAAGGCCGCGACCCATGCCGGGGCCTTGTTGTGAGTTGCGGTTGGATGGGTATGACGACTGTTGTTCTGAACCGATGATGTTCAATGGCTTCAGGCCATTGGTGTTCACAGGCATCAAATCGAGGACTGGCTGAGGGTCCATTTTGAGAAAACGGCAAACTTTGGCTGCCAAGGCCCGTGAAAAAACGGGGCCTGACAAGAGGTCAAAGCGATCTGACTCTAGCGCTTCGAGCTGCTTGATGCTGACCTTCATATTGACCGATAAGACCGCCAAATGAACGCCAGCCCGCTCGCGCCCCGATTTGATCAAGGCACCTGGTGAAGGTGGCATCAGGGGTGACGCGGCATCGGTCAGCAGATCAGACATGCGGAGCCTCTTCTTGGCGTGGGCGCCATTGCGCTGGATTTGAAAATAGAAGTCCTAACATCTTGCCCCAATGGTTCTTTAGACAGCTTTATTTTGGCATCGTGCGAACCGCACTGACCATCCTAGCGATTGTGCACTCACAGAGGGAGAATCATTCACATGGTGGAGAATTTTCTCAGGTTCTGTGGCGCTGTCAAAAATCAGGGTTTGTCATCCCTTGGTTGAGGGCGCTGCTGCAGCCACTGGACCGGCACAGCACGTTGCTGGGCAATTCGCTGTGCTACGTCAGTTCGGTCTTTGACGTCCCCAGCCAGCTGTCCGCATGCAGCATCAATGTCATCGCCACGGGTTTTCCGAATGGTCGTGACAAATCCTGCCTGAATCAGGATTTCGGCAAATTTGGCAACAGTGGCATCGGCAGAGCGTAACAAACCAGATTCTTTGAACGGATTAAAGGGAATGAGGTTGAATTTGCATCGAAGGCCCTGAGTTGCATGGCGTTTGATCAACTGGACCAATTGCTGTGCGTGCTCGATTTGATCGTTAACGCCCTGAAGCATGCAATATTCAAAGGTAATGAAATCTCGCGGTGCCTTGGCCAAATAGTGAGTGCACTCGGCCAGCAACTCATCGAGGGGGTATTTGCGATTCAATGGCACCAAGTTGTCACGCAGTGCATCGTTGGGCGCGTGCAAGGACACAGCCAAGGCCACAGGACAGTCTTGGGACAAGCGAGTCATCATGGGAACAACCCCTGAGGTTGAAACTGTGACACGGCGTCGTGACAAACCATAGCCATGGTCGTCCAACATTGCCTTCAAAGCTGGAATGAGCGCGTTGTAATTTTGCAAGGGCTCGCCCATTCCCATCATGACCACGTTGGATATGACGCGCTCAGATTGGTTCAAGTGTTTGCGCAAGAAATGTTCAGCAAACCAGAGTTGAGCCAGTATTTCTGCCGTGTTGAGGTTGCGACTGAAACCCTGATGCCCAGTTGAGCAAAAGCGGCAACCAACGGCACAGCCAGCCTGCGAAGAAACGCAAAGGGTACCCCGATCGTCTTCGGGAATGAACACCGTCTCAACGGCATCGCCTCCTCCAACATCAAACAACCACTTGATGGTGCCGTCTTTGGAAATTTGCTGGGAAAGAATGGGTAAGGCTGCAACGTGGGCATGCACTTTGAGTTTTTCTCGAAGCGACTTGGCCAGGTCGGACATGTCATCAAACTGGGACATGCCTCGCTGGTGAACCCAGCGGAACAATTGGGTTGCGCGAAAACGTTTTTCGCCTAGCCCTTCACAAAAAACGGCCAAGCCTTCAAGGTCGAAATCTAGAAGGTTGGCCGTCATGGCGGTAGAGGTTGATCTATGCCGCTAGCTAAGGGCTGAAAAGGATCAGCAGGAATTAACGTGAGTAAACGTTCATGCCGGGGAAGAAAAAGCTGATTTCAACAGCAGCTGTTTCAGCAGCATCAGAGCCGTGAACGGCGTTTGCATCAATGCTGTCAGCGAAGTCAGCGCGGATGGTACCAGGGGCTGCCTTCTTGGGGTCTGTCGCGCCCATCAGGTCACGATTTTTCAAAATAGCGCCTTCGCCTTCCAGCGCTTGGATCATGACAGGTCCAGAAATCATGAACTCGACCAGGTCTTTGAAGAAAGGACGCTCTTTGTGCACAGCGTAGAAAGCCTCAGCTTCACCACGTGACAGGTGCGCCATTTTGGCTGCCACCACTTTGAGGCCAGCGGCTTCGAAACGAGCGTAAATTTGACCGATCACGTTTTTAGCGACTGCGTCAGGCTTGATGATAGAAAGTGTGCGTTCGATGGCCATGATGAGATTCCTCAGTTTTAATTAAAAATTGGATCTTAAAAACTTTGTTTTTAAAGTGAGATTGCACTTAGGCAAGCCCACTATTCTAACCTGACACAGGGGTTTCCCTAGAGGCAAAAGGAATTATCAAGCGCTGCAAGTGGTACAGCCAAGGAGGCTCAAACCATTGAAACTATCGACTGCGACCGCCGTTGCGACGCGGGCCACCAGAGCGACCACCCGGACCTTGCTCTTTACGTTGACGGCTAAAGCTGTCTGCGCCAATGTACCCCACCGATGTTTTCATGGGGTCTGGTTGCCCACTATCTGGCTTTCCACGACGTTGCGAGCCAGCACCTTGACCAGGTTTTTTGGCGCCGAAAGCCCGATTGCGCGGATTCTGCGTACGCCGCTCAGGCGGACGACTGGGTTTGTCTGGCTCTGCATGGGCCACGTCGCGCAAAGCGCCGGCTTTGTTGGCGGCATGCGTCAAAGCTCGAATGTCGGCGTCATCCAGTTCCATGAAAGTACTTCTTCGAAGCCCATGGGGCAATACCATGGCGCCATATCGAATTCGAATGAGACGACTCACGGCGTGACCCACTGCTTCCATCATTCGACGAACCTCACGGTTTCGTCCTTCGGAAATGGTCACACGGTACCAGCAATTTGAACCTTCTCCACCGCCGTTTTCAATGCTGCCAAATTGGGCCATGCCATCTTCAAGCATGACGCCGTCGAGGAGTTTTTGTTTTTCTTCGTTGCTCAAGGCGCCCAATACACGCACAGCATATTCACGCTCCAAACCAAAGCGTGGGTGCATCAAGCGGTTGGCAAGTTCACCTGAATTTGTAAACAACAACAAACCTTCTGTGTTCAAGTCAAGTCGCCCAACTGACTGCCACTTGCCTTGTTGAAGACGGGGCAATTTACGAAAAACAGTGGGCCTGTTCTTAGGGTCATCGTGAGAGACGATTTCCCCTGCAGGCTTGTGGTACGCAATGACACGAGGTGGAGGTGGATCAATTCGGACTCGAATGGGGCGACCATTGACTTTCACTTGATCGCCATATTGAATGCGCTGACCAATGTGGGCAGGCTCATTGTTGACCGAAATACGACCTTCCAAAATGAGCTGTTCCATTTCAAGACGAGACCCCAAGCCAGCCTGCGCCAAGACTTTGTGCAATTTGGGTGATTCAGCTTGGGGGGGCAATACCCGTTTTGTGAGAAGTGGAGAAATTGCACCTTCTGCCGATTGATCAAATTGACCAGAAACAACATCTTCAATGGCAATGGGCCTGAATATGTCGTGATCTGTATCCTGCTCGGATGCAGTGGGTTCAGGTGCCGGTGGCATCTCAGTCATGGGTTTGGGCTTTCTGAAGCTTGCGCTTGGGGGACTTCCGTTGGAGACTCTTCCAAAACAATTGTCAAATCAGCGGGCACTTCTGGCGCTGTCAAAACTTCTTCCAAGGACAAAGTTGCTTGGTTTGCGTCATCTTCTGGCGGATTGAGGCTGGCCAAGACAGCTGCCTGTCCTTCCACACTGGCCAACAAGGGCAACTGATCGAGGGAAGCCAAACCCAAATCGTCTAGAAATTGACGGGTGGTGGCATACAAACCGGGGCGACCTACCGATTCGCGGTGCCCAATAACTTCTACCCACCCACGATCTTCCAATTGTTTCAGAATTTGCGTATTGATGGTAACGCCGCGAATATCTTCCATGTCACCGCGTGTCACAGGTTGTCTGTAAGCAATGATGGCGAGTGTCTCCATGACGGCGCGGGTGTACTTGGGTGGTTTCTCGGGGTTAAGTCGATCCAAGTAAATGCGAAGTTCAGGACGACTTTGAAAGCGCCAACCAGTAGCCACAGAGACCAGTTCCAAGCCACGTTCGGCCCATTCAAGTTGCAGCTCTTCTAAGAGAACTTTGAGAGTATCGGCCCCTAAAGCGTCCTCAAACAACACCCTCATGTCACGCACGGTGACGGGCTGTGTTGAACAAAGCAACGCTGTTTCAAGGACACGCTTGGCCTGAGCCGTATTCATGGTGTCAATCTTCCGGGATAAATGCGCCTAAGGCGCGAACTGATACACACACAGGGGGAAGGCATCTAGCCAACAGGCACTCAAAGCGCCTTGGTGTGAACCATCATGAGAATTAGAGGCCATCAGAAGACAGTCTCTGGCCTGTCATTAGGCCATTTCATTGTAACTGAGTGACCACGCCTTGAGCAAATTCTGAAAATCTTGGGGCAAACTTGATTTGAACGCCAATTGAATGCCAGAAACTGGATGTGCAAAAGCCAATTGCTCAGCATGCAAAGCCTGCCTTGGCATTTGCGTATGCGCCGTTCCGCCATAGACCGCATCACCTAACAAGGGGAGTTTTAAGGAGGCCATGTGAACTCGAATTTGATGGGTGCGCCCCGTCTCCAAAATGCAACGCACCAAGCAACCCTGCTCGTTCTGAGCCAGAACACGGAAATGGGTGGTAGCCGGTTTTCCAGAATTTTTTGCCAAATCGACCACCGCCATTCTCAGCCGCTGCGCAGGATCACGTCCGATGGGCAAATCCACCGTTTTTTGTTGGGTGCCAGCCCATGGCTTGTCGCTGATGGCCAAATACTGGCGCTTGACCTCACGGGCTGCAATCATCTTGACCAAGGCGTCCATGGTTTGGCGTGTCCGTGCAACCACCATCAGTCCGCTGGTATCCTTGTCTAGACGGTGAACGATGCCGGCTCTGGGTAAATCCATCAACTGCGTGTCGAGGCCAAGCAGACCGTTCATCAGAGTGCCCGACCAATGACCCGGGGCTGGATGTACAACCATGCCGACGGGTTTGTCAATGATTCGCAAATGGTCATCTTCGTAGACGATTTTCAAATCCATTTGCTCTGGCTTGAATGCTTGCGATTGGGGGGTGGCGCGAAGTTCAACGTTCCAGGTCTCTCCTGCTTTGACCTTTTGAGATGACTTCAAGGCTGGCAAGCCTGCTCGGGTGACGGCCCCATCTTCTAAGAGTTGCTGCAAATAACTTCTAGAAAACTCAGGCACCGCGGCCGCCAACATGCGATCAAGCCTTTGTCCATGGAAATCTGGCCCAACCAGGATGGCACGAACTTCAACCGAGATCGGAAGTCGGCCCTCTTCCGCCGAAGAATCTTCTAAGAGATCGTCGGACTCGTCTAACTCTGAGGGGCTCGATATAATCAATTTGGTTTATTTCCAAGGTTGCCAGATGTTGAAGATCAGATTATCGGTGCTTGCGCTTACGCTTATTGGCTTTGCAGTCACATTCCTCTCTGGATGTTCAAGCACACCTGCCGATCCCACGGCAGCCTGGGCACCCGAGAAAATCTACAGTGAAGCACGAGACGAAGTCAATGCTGGCGCATGGGACCGTGCAGCCATGTTGTTCGACAAACTGGAAGGTCGTGCAGCAGGTACGCCATTGGCCCAACAGGCCCAAATTGAAAAAGCGTATGCGCAGTACCGCGCAACCGAAAAAGTTCAGGCCATTGCCACCTTGGACCGTTTTCTCAAACTCCATCCGGCAAGTCCTGCCGTTGATTACGCGCTTTACCTCAAAGGCTTGGTCAACTTCAACGACAACTTAGGATTGTTTTCGTTCATCACCAAGCAAGATTTATCAGAACGTGATCAAAAGGCTGCCAAAGATTCTTTTGAATCATTCAACGAATTGATCACACGCTTTCCCGATTCAAAGTACAGCCCCGATGCCCGTCAGCGAATGACCTACATCGTCAATTCACTCGCTTCCTATGAGGTGCATGTGGCACGTTTTTATTACGGCAAGGGTGCCTACGTGGCTGCGGTTAACCGTGCCCAACTGGCCATTACAGACTACCCAGGTGTTCCGGCCATTAAAGAGGCCTTGGAAATTCTGATCAAGTCTTACGATGCGCTTGGCATGAAAAACCTGAAAGAAGATGCACAACGCGTGCTGAACACTAACTATCCCGTAGCGCCTATGCCTGCGAATCAGAAGCAGGCAAGCTGGTGGAAATTTTGGTGAGTTGAGACAAGGCCAACTCAAATTCGTTTTCGTTGGTGATTTTTCGCATGGGTGGCAAGCAGGCCAAAAGTCGTTTGCCATACGCCATGCCCGTAAGTCGGGGGTCGCAAACGACCAGTACCCCAGTATCTGTTTCACTGCGAATCAGACGCCCTGCACCTTGCTTGAGAGCCACCGCGGCTTCGGGTACGCTGTAATCTGAAAACGAACTCTTGCCCATCAGTTCTAAACGTTGCGATCTGGCTTCCACCAAGGGGTCGTTGGGCGGTGGAAATGGCAGCTTGTCAATGACCACCAATTGCAGCGCATCACCAGGGACATCAAAGCCCTCCCAAAAAGATGCCGATGCAACCAGGACACACCCTAAGCCACCATGGCTGCTACCTTCCCGAAAACGCTCCATAAGGCGGCGTTTAGGGCCCTGGCCTTGAACCAAGACTTCCAATTCGCCGCTGTGCCCCAAAGCGGCCGTTAACGCCTCTCCAATATTGCGCATGGCGTTCAGTGTGGTTGTCAATACAAGGGTGCGCCCCCCCAACTTTCGGGCATATTTTTCTACCCATGTAGAAACCCTCTGGGTATGCGCAAAATCGTTGGGTTTTGGCATGCCGGGAGGTACATAGAGTGCCGACATGAGTTCGTAATCAAAGGGGCTGGCAACTCGAAGCTTTCGAGCTTCATTTAAACCACACGGCTCTGTGAACCAGCGCATTTGCGAGTCTTCGCCTAAAGTGGCAGAGGTAAATATCCAAGCACGTCGTGTTGCGATGGTCTGTGTGGTTTCAAGGTCTGGATGCTCTGAAATAGAACTTGGATTTTCAAGATCTGTTTCATGTGCTGTGGGTGTTTGCCGTTGGATCATGTGGGTTTGTACGGCACGCGAGATATCAAGAGGCGATTCGACCAATCGCATTTGGGTACCCACCTCAACCCAACGCACCGAGCCTTCAGCACAGGGCTCTTGAAATTCATGCAACATGCTGAGTTGGTAGCTGACGCGTTCGTGGAGTCGAACAAAATCTGGTGCCATTTCGCTAACTGTATCAAGTCCCGCCTGTGCAGCTTTCAGTGCAACTTCAAGCTGCGCCATAGCGGTTAGCCATTCAGCCGTTTCAATGTCATCGGGCACGGGGTCTGCCCAACGTAAGCGTGAACCAGGGCGTGCGTGTTGTGCCGTGAGTCGCAAATCACGTGTTGATTTTTCGAGGATGTTGCAAATGAGATTCCAATCGACCAAACCTCTTGCCAATTGAACACCAGCACCTAGGATGTCTCGAGTCAGCTCTAACAATTGGCTGGTGCTGAGGTGTCGACCTAAAAAATTAATGCCAATTTCATTGAGCTGATGTGCCTCGTCAAACACCACTGTTTGAACTGAGGGCAAAAGCTCAGCCATGCCAGTTTCTCGCACATTCAAGTCAGCAAAAAACAAATGATGGTTAATCACCACGACATCGGCAGCCATGGCTTCTTTGCGTGCCAAATTGACATGGCAGGATTTAAACTGTGGACACGGTGAACCCAAACAATTGTCCCGATTTGAAGTGACCAGCGGTATCACGGGTGATCGGTCATCAAGCCCGGAGAGTTCAGCCAAGTCGCCAGTTCTGGTGGATTGAGCCCACGACTCAATTTTGCTCAATGCGTGCGCATGAATTCTTAAAGAAGCATCGTGACTTTGACGCGCCTGCGACAAACGCTGCGTACACAAATAACTGCCGCGTCCTTTCAAGAGGGCCACACGAATGGGCAAGTTAAATGCGTCAATCAGTTTAGGTATGTCGCGTGAATACAGTTGGTCTTGCAGTGCTTTGGTTGCTGTAGAGACCAAAGCACGCTGGCCACTTAACAAAACAGGAACCAAATAAGCGTAAGTTTTACCCACGCCAGTACCCGCTTCAACCACCAACTCGCCACCACTGACAATGGTCTCAGCAACGGCCATGGCCATGTCGGTCTGGCCTGCCCTCGGTTTGAATTGATGACTAGCTTGTGCCAGCACACCTTCCCATGAGAAGGCTTTGGCTACAGTATCAACATAAGAACTCAAGAATTGCCTTTACTGGATGCTTTGTCTGAAAGGCGTTGTTGCCGTTCAATTTCTTTCAACTCACGTTGGCGTGCGTTGAGCTGAATTTCATGCAAATCCAAGGGCGCCAACTGCTGGTATTTTTCACGCCTTGCATTGGCCAAGCAATCGTTGACTGCAAATTTTCGCCAGCATTCCTTGGACGCGTTTTGAAACTGATCAAGAACGAGTTTTTTATCCTGGGCAAGCGCTTGTCGTTGCGTATGAAGTTTGGCCAATTCATCTACTTCAGAAGCTTGCGATTGTGCGAAGCACGCAAATGCTGAGTACAGGACCCAAAGTACAAGGCATTGGCGCTTAACTAAAGAATGACTCATGTGATGTTTGTATCGACCGTTCGATGTTCAAGGGCCAAAAATTCTGAAGACTGCATTTCGTGCAATCTGGAAATAGTTCGAGGAAACTCATGCGACAAAGGCCCCTCTGTGTAAAGTGCCTCAGGTTCAACTTCTGCAGATAGGATCAATTTAACACGACGATCGTAAAGAACATCAATCAACCAAGTAAAACGCCTTGCTTCTGATGCCAAACGCGGTGGCATCAAAGGCACGTTACTTAAAAGTACCGTGTGAAACTGTGTCGCAATTTCCAAGTAGTCAATTTGTGAACGCGGACCGCCACACAACGCCCGAAAGTCAAACCACACCACCCCGCCGGCTCTTCGCTTGCTTTTAATCTCACGTGCTTCAATGTGCAAAATTGGATCTTCATCCTGGCAAGTGGCCAGGCGATTGAATGCATCTGACATTTCAATGTCAGCAGATTCGCCCAAAGGGCAGTGATACAGCTTAACCATCTCAAGCGTGCGACGTCGATAATCAGTACCGTTGTCAACATTCAGGACTTCCATGCGCTGATTTAACAAAGCAATGGCTGGCAACAGCCGATCGCGATGTAACCCATCGGGATACAAATTGTCGGGTTTAAAGTTCGAGGTGGTGACAAAGCTCACACCATTTTCAAACAGCGAGACCAGCAAACGATGCAAGATCATGGCATCGGTAATGTCGGCCACGTGAAACTCGTCAAAACAAATGAGTTGGTAACGTTTCGCCATGCGTCGACCCAGCTCATCCAGGGGATTGACGGTGCCTTGCATCAAGGCCAACTCACGATGCACTTCGCGCATGAATTCGTGAAAATGCAAGCGCGTTTTATCTTTGACAGGAACCGAGTTGTAAAAGCAGTCCATCAAGAAACTCTTGCCACGCCCCACCCCACCAAACATGTAAACGCCGCGGGGCAAAATTGGTTTTTTCTTTAAAAAACGAAACGGACTCTTGATACTCTCTTGATAAGCAGCCCATTCTTGCGCACAGCGCTCCAAAGCTTCTACAGCACGCAATTGGGCGGGATCAGCCTGATAGCCTCTGTTCAGAAGTTCTTGGTCATAGGCTGAGCGAACGGACATGGGTAAAGCTTTAGATGAAAGGATGTTTTGAATAAGAAAACCCGGGGCTGGCCCGGGCTTCGTAGTTTAACGAGACTTCAAAAACTTAGAAGTTCAGGGTCCGTTTGTCCACTGCCAAAGCAGCTTCTTTGGTGGCTTCACTCAATGAGGGGTGCGCATGGCAGATGCGGGCAATGTCTTCCGCGCTGGCACGGAATTCCATGGCTACAACCGCTTCAGAAATCAGCTCGCTGGCCATGGGGCCCACGATGTGAACGCCCAAGATTTCGTCGGTCTTGGCGTCGGCCAAGAACTTGACCATACCGGTGGTGTCGCCCAAGGCACGTGCGCGGCCATTGGCCAGGAATGGGAAGGTGCCGGCTTTGTAAGCCACGCCGTCCGCTTTGAGCTGCTGCTCTGTTCGGCCCACCCAAGCAATCTCGGGGCTGGTGTAAATGACCCAAGGAATGGTGTTGAAGTTGACATGGCCATGTTGACCGGCAATGCGCTCAGCCACGGCAACGCCCTCTTCTTCGGCTTTGTGAGCCAACATGGGGCCACGCACCACGTCACCCACCGCCCAAACGCCTGGCAGGTTGGTTTTGCATTCGGCGTCGACCACAATGGCACCGCGCTCGTCCAATTGGAGGCCCACGGCTTCGGTGTTCAAACCAATGGTGTTGGGCACACGGCCAATCGACACGATCAGTTTGTCTGCATCGATGCTGAGGGCTTCGCCCTTGGCATTGGTGTAAGCCACTTTGACGCCCTTCTTGCCGTTTTGAATCTCGCCCACTTTGACGCCGAGTTCAATTTTCAAACCTTGCTTGTCAAAAGCCTTTTTGGCTTCCTTGGCGATCTGCTCGTCCACTGCGCCCAAGAAAGTTGGCAAACCTTCGAGGATGGTGACTTCAGAGCCCAGACGGCGCCAGACAGAACCCATTTCCAAACCGATCACGCCAGATCCGATGAGCACCAATTTCTTGGGTTCTTGGGGACTGCACCAACCTTCAAAGCGCCGTCGTTGGACAACACATTGACTTCGTCAAAGGGTGTACCTGGCAAAGCACGTGCATTGGAGCCTGTGGCCACAATGATGTTCTTGCCGACCAACGTTTCGTTGGCTGCACCCGTCACATTGACTTCGTAGCCACCTTCAACCGCTTTGCTGAACGCAGCGCGACCATGGAAGAAAGACACTTTGTTCTTTTTGAACAAGTACAAAATGCCGTCGTTGTTTTGCTTCACAACGGTGTCCTTGCGGGCAATCATCTTGGCCACATCCATGCTGACACCCTTCATCTCAATGCCGTGATCGGCAAAGTGATGGTTGGCTTGCTCGAAGTGCTCAGAAGACTGCAGCAATGCTTTGGAGGGAATGCAACCGACGTTGGTGCAAGTCCCGCCAGGGGCTGGGCCCCCTGCGGCATTTTTCCATTCGTCCACGCAGGCCACTTGGAAGCCCAATTGGGCTGCACGAATGGCGGCGATGTAACCACCTGGGCCGCCACCAATGACGACCACATCAAATTGTTTGCTCATGCTAATTCCTAACGTGATTTAGATGTCAAACAACAAGCGTGATGGATCTTCCAACGCTTCTTTCATGGCCACCAAGCCCAAGACAGCTTCACGGCCGTCAATGATGCGGTGGTCGTAAGACATGGCGAA
>JBEDKQ010000041.1:0-28378 GCA_041172085.1 Pseudomonadota bacterium
GATGAGCGTTATGCAGACAGTGCTTCTAGTTCATTCAAAGGTGGCGCTTTCAATCCCAATACGCAAAACACCTACTCGCCTGGCGCACCGCGCAGTGTGATGGTGGGCGTGACCCAGTCGTTTCTCTAATTGAGCGGAACCAACACCATGACCAACACCTTTGCGCCTTTGTCCGCTCGCCGCAGAAGTTTGCTGTGGCGCGTCCATTTTTGGTCAGCACTGATTGCCAGTCCGTTTGTGCTGGTGGCCTGTTTGACGGGACTGCTCTATGTGTTCACACCACAGATTGAGCGCTATTTGCACGGCCGGCCATTTAGATACCGTGGTGCCTCAAGAGCGGGCCCGTCCCTTGGACGATGCCGTTGCAGCTGCCATCAAGGTGAAGCCAGAAGGCTGGTCTATGCATTCAGTCATACCTGCGTTTGAAAAAGACGACAGCGTGCGTGTTGCGTTTACTGCACCCATGCAAGAGAAAGCCAAAGGGGGTGGTCATTCTGGCCATGGTGCTGGTCATGTTCCTGGTGCAAGCGCAGGGGCAAATAAAACTGAAGGCAAACCTCAGTTCTTGCGACCTAACTTTGGAATCCCTACCAGAGCCGAGGTGGTGTATGTCAATCCCTACACAGCAGAGGTTATTGGCCAACTGAAAGAGTCCGACAGGTTTGCCACTTGGGCACGCAAGCTGCATTCCAGCTTGCTGCAAGGTGACAGTTGGCGTTGGATGATCGAGTTGGCTGCCAGTTGGACCATGGTCATGTTGGTGACGGGTGTTTTCTTGTGGTGGCCTGTGGCAGGACAATCTGGTTTGCCCCAAAAAGATGCCAAGGGACGCATTGCGTGGCGGCAATGGCATTCGTTCATTGGTGTGGCGCTTGGCCTGATCACCCTTGTGATTTTGACTACTGGACTGACTTGGAGTCAAAACGCAGGCAGCCAGATCAAATGGGCGCGTGATGCAACTGGGCAAACGCCTCCCCGAATTCCAGCCAAATTCACTTCAAATCCAACGGAGGGTGCAAAGGTCTTGTCTTGGGAGCAGGCAGTTACGGCTGTTAGACGGCAGACACCTGAAGTTGCAATGATGATCATGGCACCCAAAGGCCCTGAGGGTGTTTGGCGAGCCAATCAAATTGACCGAGGTGATCCTACCAAGCGCTTTGATATTTTGCAGATCAAACCGCGTTTGGCAAAGCAACCGCAATCGGCATTCCATTTCACCGCGGTGAATTTGGTATTTGGAATCAAGTGATTTTGTTTGTATTTGGCGCTGGCATTCTGTTTTCACTGGTTTCGGGCTGGTTGATGTTTTTCAAACGACGCAAATCTGGTACGGCTTTTTGGCCAGTTCTGTTGCCAGGTGCTTGGCGCAGTGTCAGCTTATGGGCTTGGTTAGGCGGTGCATTGATGCTGCTTGCCATGCCAGTTTTGGCAATGTCAGCCGTACCCGTTGCAGCGTTAGAAGCTTGGATGGTTTGGCGTAAGGCCCAATTGAACGCCAACTAATTGCAGTGTTTGCAGAATATTTATTTCACAGTCAGAATTCATTCAATTTCGTCATCAAGGAGTCCGCATGTCTTTCATCAAAATCAGTTCTTTCGTTTTATCAACCATTTTCTCTGTCTCTGCCATGGCCCAAGCAGTCACCGTTACCGATCCATGGATTCGCGCTACTGTGCAGGGTCAAAAGGCGACAGGTGCATTCATGAAAATCACTTCTAAAGAAGGCGCCAAGCTAACGGGTGTCAGCAGTCCCGCTGCAGGTATTTCTGAAATTCATGAAATGAAGATGGAAAAAGACATCATGAAAATGGCGGCCATTACTAATTTGAATGTGCCAGCAGGCGGCGCCGTTGAACTCAAACCGGGCGGCTATCACGTGATGCTGATGGACCTGAAAGCGCCCTTGGCAGACAAGGCCACGGTGCCAATCACCTTGACCTTTGAGAATGCAAAAGGCGTGAAGTCACAGGTAGAACTCCAAGTGCCAGTCAGAGCCATGAATGCCAAGATGGAGCACAAACACTGATTCAGAGACGACTCATGCCGTTGAATATTCAATGAAGTGGGGGCTCGTCTAAATTGTCTTTAACTTACGGCTTGAGTGAGGTTCTAGATCCATTGTCGAATTGAAACGGCTAGTCTGAAAAAGTAGGATGCATTCAAAAGGAATTCGAATGCGTCCGTATCACTTTGTATTGATCGTGGTAATCATTGCCACCTATTTGTTGGTTTTTGATTCAGCACTCCATATGTCTCGCTCTAGCCCTAAGCAGGAAAGCAAACCTGACACTGCCTTGACCACGCCTTGGAGTGACGGCAGCTAACAGTTTTTGGATTTGATCATTTGCAACTGAAGTTTTGGGCATCTTCCACAGAACCGCTGCCTTTGTAAGTTGCAACGGTGGGGTATGCGCAAAGTGGGCGCGTGCGTGTTGGCGACCAATTGGCCGGCAGTTCCAAATTCACACCACCTGCATTGCCTGCACCGCGAACACTGGCCACAACTGCTTGTGGTGCAATGCCTTGCTCAACCCATTGAACCAAGGGTGTCAATAAATCAAATTGGTCAGTTGCCAATCCTGCGCTGCAGTGGTTCATGCCAGGCACAGGAAAGTAACGCGCAAAGTCTGAACCAGGATTGACGTTTTCTTGATTCAGGCGTTCCATCCATTGGCGCGTGTCTTCGGCTGAAAAGATGGCATCGCTAACACCGTGGTAGAGAACCATTTTGGCACCTCGTGCGCGTAAAGCACCCATATTGCTTGGCTTGCTTTCTTGCGGCGGCGTCATCAAGGACCAACCCGATTCTTTGTAAGTGTCATTGGTACTGCTGAACATGGCCAAACGCTCTGTGACGTTTTCTTGTAGCGGGTTGAGTGGCTTAGGCGGCACACTGAAAATGGTGCTGATAGCCAAAGGATCGCGAATCAGCGAATCGATGAATTTCCAAGTGCCCCAATTGGCACCTGCCACACCTGTGTCATACGGGAAGTTGGCATAAATGCGTTGACCGGTGCTGGTTTTTGCACCACCAAACACCTCGGCGATAACGTTCTTTTGGTTCTCCGTTAAGCAAGTGCCATTGCGTTGGCCCGTGCAAGTGGCCACGTCTTTCTTGATGTCAAAAACAGCCTGGCAAGCTTGTGTTGCTTGAACCATGCCATCTGTTGCACCATCCAAGGCATCGCACTTATTGGCAATGGCGCTGGCAACGGTAGCGCGCTCTTGTGCAGTGAATGCACTGGCCAAGTCTGGCAATGTGCCATTGGGATTCATAGGGTTTTTGACAGTAGCGCCAGGCGTGGCAATTGCAGCCCACTTTTGTGCGCCCCAAATTTGCGCCAACGCCGCATAAGGTAATCTGTAGCCTGGCGCCCCTACCAAGTAGCCATCGTACTGATCACCCAATCGGGAAGCGGCCACCATGGCATGTCTGCCACCGTTTGAACAACCACCAATGTAGGAGCGGTCTGGACCTTTGCCATATGCGCCCTGAATAAGTTGTTTGGCCATGGGCGTGAGTTTTTCAACAGCTTGGTAGCCGTAGTCCAAACGTGCTTGTGGTTCAGAGCCAAAGAAGGGTGTTTGTGGTCCTGAGTGTCCCGCATCAGAACTGATCACGGCAAAGCCTTGCATCAAAGCGCCTGTGAGCGGTCCGCCGCCCAAGGCACCTACCGCTGGCACCACAGCGCCATCTAAGCCCCCATTGCCTTGGTAGAAAAATCGGCCGTTCCATGCCATGGGCAAACGCATTTCAAAACCAATGGCGTAGTCACGACCATCAGAACCTTTGCGTTCGTGCATTCGACCTTTGACCAAGCAGTGCTCTGGCACTGCGTTGTTGCCCAGTTTGATCACGCCGGCAGCCACCAATGTTGAAGATTCAATTTTGGTGTTTGAAAGTTTGAGTTGGTCTACCAATGCTGAGCAGTTTGGCAAATTGGCGCCGCTGGCCGCTTTCAAACTTGGAACTGAAGTATTTTGAAGTGTGCTGCAGGCGGCCAACGCCATAGCGACCGAAATGAAGCCAAGTCCTTGAGCTACGCGTTTAGATGGATGTCGGTTCATGGCTTGCCTTTATGTTCTAGTTGAAATGATCTTGGGCGTACTGCCCTAGAAAGTTACTTTCTATAATTAAATTTACACTACTTGCAGTTTCAAGGACCTAGGGTTTACACCTGTTATTTGAGCAAGCTTAAGCACTACGATTGACTCAAAGGATTTATCACCATGCTGTTTCAATCGCCTCTGACTTCACGCCTAAAACAATTGTTGTGCGTGGCCACCTTGTTGCCTACATTGGCACTTTCTCAAGCTTGGCCCACCAAGCAACCCATCAAATTGGTGGCCGTGTTTCCACCTGGTGGTTCGGTGGACCAAGTTGCGCGAATCATTTCACCCGTGTTGTCGCAGCAGCTTGGGCAAAGCGTCATTGTTGAAAACAAGGGCGGTGCATCGGGCGTTATTGGCACGTCCAGCATGCTGTCGGCCCCAGCAGATGGCTATACCTTTGCCGTTGTGTTTGATACACACGGCGTGAACCAAAGCCTCAACCCCAACATGCCTTATGACAGCAAAAAGGACATTGTGCCTTTGGTGTTGGTGGGTACCTCGGCCATGGTGCTCACTTCAAATGTGGGCAACGAATACAAAACTTTTGCAGATGTAGTGGCTGCAGCCAAAGCCAAAAAGAATGTGTCTTTTGGCACCATTGGCAATGGCAGCTTGGGTCACTTGGCCATGGCTTTGCTCGGCAAGAATGCTGGCTTAGAGTTCAACCACATTCCCTACAAAGGTGGCGGTCCACTCATGACCGATGCGGTGGCTGGCCATGTGCCCTTGGCCATGGGAACAGTCTTTTTGAGCAAACCACACATTGATAACAAGCGAATTAGACCTTTGGCTGTGACGTCTTCTAAGCGCGTGGCAGAGTTTCCAGACGTACCTACCATCGCCGAGGCAGGCTTTCCTGGATTTGAAGCACCTGCTTGGTGGGCTGTGTTGGCGTCTGCCAAAACGCCACCAGACATTGTTAAGCGCATGAACGATGAGCTCAACAAGGTCTTGCAAAACCCCGACATAGCCAACAAACTCAGTGCTCAGGGCATTGACATCTCTGGCGGCAGTGTCGACAAAGCCAAAACATTTATCGACAAACAAATTGACGTTTGGGCCAAGGTGGTTCGAGAGAATGGCATCAAGTCAGACTAAGTACTTTATTCTTCGGGCGTAATTTGGAGTGCCACCAACACGCGGGCTACCATGTTGTAGGCTGCTATGGCGGTGGTTAGTTCTACAATTTCAGTGTTGCTTAAGCGCGATTGCAATTGCTTGAAAAGTGCGTCATCGACCTTGACGCGCTGGGTCATTTGAGCGGCATATTGCACCACCCATCGCGACATTTCATCCAAAGCTGTGTCTGTTACGCCGTCCGCTGGCTTGTCGTTCGTTGCGCGCTGCAGTGCGTCTAGTTCGGCCTGAGTGCCACCTGCTTTCAGAAAGTCTGGTGCGTGATGGTGGTATTCATAGTGCGCACCAGTGAGCAAAGCCACCGTGCAAATGCCAAGTTCACACATTTTGCGTGATGTGGACAAGCCCGTGCGAACGTTGCGCATGTAGACATTCCAGCCGGCAGCCACTGGCTCGCTCCAAAGCAATGCTTTGTCAAGGTTTAACAGCGTTCCTCCACGGCGGGCCAAGATGGCATCCACCAGAGCTTGAGGTTGTGGATGTATTTCTGGGGTCCAATCTGGAATGCGCATGTGTAGCCTTTTGCTGAGGGTGACTTGATGATTTGTAGAAGATGAATGCCAAAGTGGCAGCGTCATCAATCATTATCTATGAGCACCCAGACAAATGTCAGACGCACTCAATGAACGTCTTCAAGGATGGGTTTTGCAAGTAGACCCAGAAGCATAAAGGAAGGCTCCTAAAGGAAGTCTCCTAAAGGGGCGGGCCTTGATTGGAACTTAAGGATTACTGTGTGCAGGTGCGAGTGCGCGTAATGGTGCCATCCGATGCTTGAACCTCTGTCCAAGGTGTGCAAGACGGGTTGGCTTGCGTGGTGTAACTTGGTTGCTGCTGAACAATGACGGGTTGTGGCTGAACATAAATGGGTTGCTGAACATAGGTAGGCTGTTTGACGGCCTCATAGACCAATAAGCCGCCAATGACGGCTGGTACACCCCAACCCCAAGCATTGCCATAACCTCGCACCCAAGGGCCATGCCCGTGGCCATGACGGTGTTGCGCCATGGCAGATACGCTCAGGGTCAATAGGATGAGGGCCACTATTTTTTTCATGTCTGTCTCCAGAAGATAAGTCTATAACGTCTGAACCCGAAAATTGGTTTACTTTTTAAAGGGTAAAAATATATTCCATTTATCGCGACCGACAAGAAAGAAAAGGTGGCCAAGCGCAGGGAAAAGTAGGGGGCGACAAAGTGCCTGCCAACTGATTGCCTTTTATCGGAAAATGGCTTTTTTCATTTTAGCCATTTGGGTTAAATTCAGTGAAACTTTACAAGGCGTTCATACAATGCGTTTTCGAATGACGGCAAGCTTTTTATTGTTAGCAGGCGTAGCCCTGCTTCAAGCTTGCGCCTACATCTCGAATGCCTCCGTGTATGAGGGTATTCGCGGCGCCGACAAAACCAAGACGACTGGCACCACTCAAACGCCAGCAGCATTGCCCTCTTATGACCGTTACGAAAAAGAGCGTGATGCTTTGAAAAAATAATGTTCATCTGCCTTGTTTCTTGATCAAACTTCTGCCAACGCCTATGTCACACATCGCTGCTCAATGGATCACAGTTTGCTTGCTTGGGTTTGGCTTTGGCTTTGGCTTGACCCAAACTGGATTCGCTCAAACACAAGCTCAGCCCAAAGACTTTGAAACGCAGGTTCGTGTTCATGGCTTGTGGTGGGACTTGCATGAGGTTAATGTGGCCCAAGTTCAGCGGTTTGCAAATCAAACTGGTTTTGTCAGCCTTGCTGAAAAAGAGGGCGGCGGGTTTATTTACGAAGCAGGTTGGACCCAAAAAAAGGGTTGGAACTGGAAATCACCTTTTGGCAAGGCAGCCCATGATCATGAACCTGCTGTGCATTTAACGTTTGATGAGGCGCAACAAATCTGCAAGTTTCAAGGCAAAAGGCTGCCCACCGATGCCGAGTGGGTCAAAGCTGCTTACCTTGAACAGCGTGACAACCCGCCTGCTGGCTTTGTGAAGGGCCAGCGTTATCCTTTTCCGAATGGCGCCAGTGCCAAGCAAAGTCATTGCCTTAGCGGGTGTGGCGATTACCCAGGGCGTGCCCCCCAAGGCGCACTTTCGCGGGGCGTGGGCCATGTCTTGGTCAAAACGACACCGCCAGGCGTCAATGGCTTGTACGAAATGGGCGGCAATGCCTGGGAGTGGGTTGACACGGGCACCGCTTCAGAAAAAATCACGCGAAGTGCCTCGTGGTGGTATGACGCCGATCGCCAAAAAGAATCGGATGTGGCAACCAAACCGAGAGACACTCGCGTAGGCTATATTGGTTTTCGATGCGTTAAAGATTAAACAACAGAGGCACCATGAATTTCTCACCCATGATTGAGCTCACGCGCAACGGCATTTCTGAATGTCTGCATCTGGGGGCACTGGCGGTTACCGATACCCAAGGCCATGTTGTCGCTCAAGTGGGCAATCCCCATTGGCTTTGCTTTACCCGCTCTACTTTGAAAGCGCTTCAAGCGCTACCCTTGATTCAAAGCGGCGGCGCGCAGCAGTTGGGATTAACCCCGCAAGAACTGGCCGTCATGTGCGCCAGCCACAATGGCGAAGACATGCACGTTGAACAGGTGTCATCTATTCTGCAAAAGAGTGGCAATACCTACGCACAATTGCGCTGCGGTTGTCACGTGCCTTATCGCTTTAGCTTCAACGACAAGCCACTGCCCGATGGTTTTGTGGTGGACGAGCGTCACCACAATTGCAGCGGCAAGCACAGTGGATTTCTGGCCTACTGTTCTTTGCATGGCGTGCCCAAAGAAACCTATACCGACCTAGCGCATCCTTTGCAGCAACAAGTGCGCAAAGCGGTTGCCGATGTGACGGGTGTTGCTTCTGAAGACATGGGTTGGGGCATCGATGGTTGCTCCGCCCCCAACTTTGCAGTGCCCCTGTCCAATTTGGCTCGCAGTTATGCGCGCTTGGCCAAACCTGAAGCAGACCAAGTCTATGGTGCAAGCTTGAAACTTTTGGGCGAAGCCATGACAGCGTATCCCGAGTTGGTGTCTGGCACGGGCCGAAGTGACGCCGATTTGATGCGTGTGGGTCGTGGTGACTGGGTCAGCAAGGTGGGCGCCGATGGCGTTCAAGTCATCGGCAGCCGTTCACGCGGTCAAGCCTTGGCCTTGAAGATTGCAGATGGCAACAAGCCCGCTTTGTTTGCAGCCACCATTGAGGCTTTGGATCAATTGGGGTGGCTAGATGCAAAACAGCGCGAAGAACTCATGCCTTGGCGCGCACAGTCGTTGAAAAACATCAAAGGTTTGGATGTGGGCGAGCGTCGGGCTATTTTCAAAATACAAACCGTTTAAGTCAATTGACCAATGGGCTTGGTCAAAATGGCCAGGCTTATCGTGCCCAGTTGGTTTTCCAAACGGCAAGGGCGGTCAGAACGCCATAGCACACCATGCCAGTGGCGATTACCATGAACATCTGTTCTGCCGAGCCATTGTTTTGTGACAGCCAAATGCCCCCTGTTGCAACCAGTACCAGGCGAAAGGTACCTGCCAACACTGGCCCCCATAATTTGCCAGCACCTTGCGATGCAAAGTACAAACACAAGCCCAATGCAAAGAACCCATAGCAAGGTCCTACCACCCAGAAGTATTGGCTGGCGCTGGCCAGCACCAGAGGGTTGCTGCTGAACAAGTTGGCCCACATACCTGGCCACACCATGACCACCAAACCAATGCATCCGACCAAGGCGGCAGACATCATGGCACCGGCCCATGCCACTTTCTTGGCGCGCTCGACCATCTTGGCGCCTAGGGCCATGCCCACCATAGGCAAGCACGCAACCCCAAACGAGAAAGTGATGGGGACCAACAAAAATTCTAATCGTGTGCCAATGCCGTAGCCTGCCAGGGCCTCAGGGCCAAAGTTAGCAATTAAGCGGGTCACTATCACAATGGTTGCCACAGTGAGCACTGAGGAAATACTGGACATGCCGCCAACTTTGAGGATGTCCAGAAACAAGTCTTTGGAAAGTGGGCTGTTGAAACTCAGCTTAAGCGTGCTCTTTTCTGAACGCAGAAACCATAGAAAGTAAAGCGCACTGCCCGTAAATGCAATCAAAAGGCCAGAGGCAATGCCAGCCATGCCAAAGCTGGGAATTGGCCCGAAACCCAGTCCAAGCACTGCGCTCAATACCACTTGAACCAAGCACGTCATAAGCAAAGCTTTAGACGGTGTGCGCATGTTGCCCGAACCGCGAATGACTGAAGCCAGTGCATTGGTCAGCCAGATGCTGATAGAACCTGCAAACGCCACATGGGCATACAACAAGCATTGCGCAAGGGCCTCACCTTTGCCGCCCAATGCACTGAAAATGGAAGCGCTGAAAAGTGCAAACACCAAGGTGAACAACAAGCCAATGCCCAATCCAATGAGGGTTGCATGCAAAACCAACGCATTGGCCTTGGCCAAGTTGTTGGCCCCCATGGCACGGCTGATGGCCGAGGAAATACCGCCACCCATGGAGCCTGCCGACAACATTTGTTGCAGCATCACCAGTGGAAATACCAAGGCCATGCCCGCCAAGGGCATGATGCCCAATTGACCCACATACCAAGTCTCGGCAATGCTGACCAAAGCGGCGGCTGTCATGGCCAATCCGTTGGGTAAGGCTAAGCGCCAAATCGTTGGGACGATGGGCGCGGTGATGAGGGAGTTTTGCAAAAGTGTGGGCTGATCAGCGGTTTGTGAAGTTGGCTGGGCGCTTGTTCAAAAACGCGTCCATGCCTTCTTTCTGGTCTTCTGTGGCAAACATTGAGTGGAACAATCGTCGCTCAAACATCACGCCATCACTGAGGCCACTTTCAAAAGCGCGGTTCACGCTTTCTTTGGCGGCCATCACTGCCAACTGACCCATGCTGCAAATGAGCAGGGCAGCGCCCAATGTTTCTTCCATCAATTTATCAGTGGGTACCACGCGGCTGACCAAACCGGCGCGTTCGGCTTCAGTGGCGTCCATCATGCGGCCGGTTAGCACCAAGTCCATGGCTTTGGATTTGCCAATGGCGCGTGGCAAACGCTGTGTACCGCCTGCGCCAGGAATGATGCCCAGTTTGATTTCGGGCTGGCCAAACTTGGCGTTCTCTGCAGCAATGATGAAGTCGCACATCATGGCCAACTCACAACCACCGCCCAATGCAAAGCCACTGACGGCGGCAATCACAGGCTTGCGAATGCTGCGAATGGTTTCCCAGTTGCGTGTGATGAAGTCTTGTTTGTAGACGTCGTTGAAGTTGTGTTTGGCCATGGCCGAAATGTCGGCACCTGCGGCGAAGGCTTTTTCACTGCCCGTCACTATGATGCAACCGATGTTTTCGTCGGCGTCAAAAGCCTTTAAAGCGGCTCCCAACTCGTCCATGAGAGGTCCATTCAGAGCGTTCAAAGCCTTGGGACGATTCAGGGTGACGATGCCTACTTTGCCGCCTTCGGTGCGGACTTCAATGTTTTCGTATGTCAAAACAGTTCTCCAATCAGGGGTTCAATGTCGTTACCCCTGACTATAACGGGCTGAAAATAGGGTTCTAATCAAGGGAAAACATTAACCAACCGATCGGTCGGTTAATGGTACATTTTCAACCTTTAGCGAATTCCTAGGGCTTCAACCATGACCCAAGACCCCAACTTGTCAGACACTTTGTCAGTGACTTTTGAAAAACGCGGAGCCGTGGCTTTGGTCACGCTCAACCGCCCACAGGCTTTGAACAGCTTTACGCGCCAAATGCACCACGACCTGTGGGCCGCATTCGACCAAGCCGAAGCCGATCCAGAAATACGGGCGGTGGTGCTGACGGGTGCTGGCCGTGGCTTTTGTGCGGGTGCCGATTTGTCTGAATTCGATTTCACCCCCGGCCCTGACATGGTCAAACGCGCCGATCCTGGCCCTGTCATTGAACAAGCCTTCAATCCCAGCACAAGACGCATTCAATCGCTGCGCATGCCCATCATTGCCGCAGTCAATGGCGTGGCCGCTGGCGCTGGTGCCTCTATTGCCATGGCCTGCGACATTGCCATTGCATCGCCCAACGCCAGTTTCATTCAAGCTTTCAGCAAGATTGGTCTCATTCCCGATGCGGGCAGCAGTTGGTTGTTGGTCGAACGATTGGGCATGCCCCGCGCATTGGCGCTGGCCATGACAGGTGACAAACTGGGCGCTCAACAAGCCAAAGAGTGGGGTGTGATTTGGGACGTGGCCGACGACGCAGTGGCAGCGGCCATGGCCATGGCAGAGAAGTTGGCCGCGATGCCCACCAAAGCTTTGGTAGCCACGCGCAAGCTGATGATGGGTGCGCACACGCGCACATTGTCTGAGCAGCTTGACCAAGAGCGCGATGCGCAATCGGCGCTAGGCCAAACCCATGATTATTTTGAAGGTGTCAAAGCCTTTTTGGAAAAGCGTCCTGCGCAATTCAAAGGTGAATGAACATGAGCACAAGCTTCACAAATACCCCTGTCCATTCTCAAGCGGCCATCGATTTGGCCAAGCAAGTGGGCGTCTCGATGTTTGCGGTCGACACCGCCAGCAAAGACACCATGGGCATGGAGCTCATCTCATGCGAACCAGGCCGAGCTGTTATTCGCATGGTGGTCAAAGAATTGCATTTGAACGGTCACAAAATATGTCATGGTGGCTTTATCTTCACATTGGCCGATTCCACTTTTGCCTTTGCCTGCAACAGCTACAACAAAGTGGCGGTAGCAGCGGGATGCAGCATTGAATTTTTAAAGTCTGGTCAATTGGGTGACGTGCTCACGTGCGTGGGTCAAGAACAAACACTCAGTGGTCGCCACGGTATTTATGACATGAAGGTGACCAATCAAAAGGGTGAAGTCATTGCCATGTTCCGCGGTAAAAGTGCCCAGATTCCTGGCGCTGTTATTCCTGAATAAATTGGACAAGTTGGAGATATAGAGATGAGCAAAGCCTCCCCATTGCCCCTCGAGCCAATCGAAAAAGCCAGCATTGATGAGCTGCGCTCTTTGCAACTCAAGCGCCTCAAAGCCACGCTGCAACATGCTTATGACAACTCACCAGTTTACAAGGCGAAGTTTGACAAGGCGGGTGTGCACCCCAGTGATTGCAAATCTTTGGCCGACTTGGCCAAGTTTCCATTCACCACCAAAGCCGATTTGCGCGACAGCTACCCCTACGGCATGTTTGCCGTACCGCGTTCGGGTTGCTCGCGCATCCATGCATCGAGTGGCACCACGGGCAAACCAACCGTGGTGGGCTACACACAGCGCGACATTGACACTTGGGCCACAGTTGTTGCACGAAGCATCCGTGCAGGCGGCGCCAAACCGGGTGACATGGTGCATGTGAGTTATGGTTACGGTTTGTTCACTGGTGGCTTGGGTGCGCACTACGGGGCTGAAAAATTGGGCTTGACGGTGGTGCCCTTTGGCGGCGGTCAAACTGAGCGCCAAGTACAACTGATTCAAGATTTCAAGCCCGACATCATCATGGTCACGCCCAGTTATATGCTGGCCATTGCCGATGAATTTGAGCGCCAAGGCATTGACCCCCGCAGCAGTTCATTGCGCATTGGTATTTTTGGCGCAGAACCTTGGACCAATGACATGCGCGCCGCCATTGAACAACGCATGGGCATTGATGCGGTCGACATTTATGGTTTGTCGGAGGTGATGGGCCCTGGTGTGGCCAGTGAGTGCATTGAAACCAAAGACGGTCCCACCATTTGGGAAGACCATTTCTACCCCGAAATCATCAACCCAGAAACGGGCCAGCCAGTGGCCGATGGCGAGATGGGAGAACTGGTGTTTACCAGTTTGACCAAAGAAGCTTTGCCTATCATTCGCTATCGCACACGAGACCTCACGCGTTTGCTGCCAGGCTCTGCGCGTACCATGCGCCGCATGGAAAAGATCACGGGTCGCAGCGATGACATGATGATCATTCGCGGCGTCAATGTGTTCCCCTCACAAATTGAAGAACTCATTTTGAAGCGCCCCGAATTGGCACCCCATTACCAATGTGTGTTGACGCGCGAAGGTCCGATGGACAACTTGAAGGTGGCGGTCGAAACGCGACCTGGCATGCAGCCCGACAGCACGGAAGCCCGTGCAGCCGCCAAATTGTTGCAGCACGAAATCAAGGTTTACATTGGCTCCAGCGTAGAAATTGACTTGCGTGCAGAAGGCGGCATTGAGCGCAGCCAAGGCAAGGCCAAGCGCGTGCTTGACCTGCGTGGCAAGTAAATTTCTTTAAACCCTGTAAGCCCTTAAATCCCGTCCAGCCAAGCGCTGCTTCGGGCGCTATGTGCGTTGCTTGTATGGCTTAAGCGCCAAGTTTGCACGTCAGTCGGCAATGTCAAGGGCAGCGCAAATACTTTTTGGTCGCGCGAAATGGTGGCGACGGCTTTCTTTTCATTGCCCAACAGCAGCGTCAGGTCTTCTAGTTTTTTCAAACGCCAGGTTTGCGATTTGGCCTTGGAACTGGCCACAGCCCACCATTCATCGCCCGCGGCCATGCCAGCTTTTTCAGCGGCGCCGCCACGAAGCACAGCTTTGACTTGCACCACACCTTGTGTTTCAGCCACACGCAGCCCCAATCGCTGTGCCATTTGGGGAGGATCTTCGTGCACCACCACGCCATGCGAGGACAACAAAGTTTTGAGCGGTAACTCTTGGGTGCTGTGGACCCAAGCTTTGATTTCTTTCTTCCAACTTCTGCCAGTTTGAACTTCGAGTTCAGCCAACAAATCGGCTTCGCTTAAGGGGCCGCCTTTGCAGCGCACCCACAAACCCCGCATCACTTGGTCTAAGTTGGCAGTGCCTTCAGAGCGCATCGTCAGGTCAATGCACAAAGCCACCAGAGCACCTTTGGTGTAGTAGCTGATGGTGGCATTGGGCGTGTTTTCATCTTGGCGGTAGTACTTGACCCAGGCATCAAAACTGGCCTGCGCCACACTTTGCACTTGACGGCCAGGGGCTTGCAAAACCAGGTTGATGGTTTTGTTCAGCAGTTTGAAATACTGTGCATCGTCAATTAACTTGGCGCGGCGCAGCAACAGGTCGTCGTAATAGCTGGTGAATCCCTCAAAGAACCACAGCAGTTCGGTGTAATTCTCTTGGGTGTAGTCGTAGCGTTTGAACTCTGCGGGGCGCAGTTGTTTCACATTCCAAGTATGGAAGTACTCATGACTGATCAGTCCCAACAAAGTCACATAGCCTTCAGACATTTTTTTCATGTCCAAGGTAGGCAAATCTCGGCGATTGCAAATGAGAGCGGTTGAGTTGCGATGCTCCAAGCCACCATAGCCGTCTTCAACAGCATTGAGCATGAAGACGTAGCGTTTGTAAGGTATGTTGGCAGCTATCTTTTTTTCGTGCCAAAACTTGATTTCGGTTTCGCAAATTTTTTGCGTGTCGGCAATCAAGCGTGCACCATCAAAAGATGCCATGGCACCTGCCACCACAAATTCATGCGGAATGCCGCAGGCTGTGAATTCGCCACGCCAAAAGTTGCCCAATTCAAAAGGGCAATCGACCAACTCGTCGTAGTGTGCAGCAAGGTACTCGCCAAAGCCTTGTTTATTGACCTTGAGGGCGCGCAAACCAGTGGCCACTGACCATGTAGAGCCTTTGATGGCGTTGAGTGTCAGGGCATGTTCGCTGTCTTCTTGACCGTGCACACGCAAACAAACGCTGGTGCCATTGAAAAATCCGCGCTGTGTGTCTAACCAGGCTGTTCTTACTGAGTTGTCAAATGCATAGACCTCGTAGGTCAACACCAGGGGGGAGGCGTTTTTACAATCGATGCGCCACTGGCTTTTGTGGTCTTGAAATACCGCCACTGTTTTGCCAGCTTGTTTGGCTTTGAGGTTTTGCAAATTCTTAGAAAACTCGCGCACCAAATAACTGCCAGGAATCCACACCGGCAATGACACCACCTGACCGGCATCGGGCTTGTCAATCTGTAAAGAAACTTGAAACAGGTGGCTGTGAGTTTGACTTGCGTCGATGGTGTAGTGAAGGGCAGTCATGGTTTTTTCTTCAGGTGGCGGCGGCGCCAAGTAAGCAACTCACAGCCGCAACAACAGTAAGTCGAAGGCGCATGGGCAGCCACTCTTGTAAACCGGCCTCGACGTAGGTTTTTCGATCGACTGTGTAGCAAATAATCAAGATCAAAGCGAGCAAAGGCAGGCCCGCATAGGCCGGCATGGTGATGGCAATCCAGGCCAACAAAGATGGCACCACGCCCCAGCCAAAATTAAACAGCGGGGCATTGTGCATGCGCGCTGCATTGCGAAAGCCGATGCCCCAATGAATGCCGCCTAAAAATGACACGATGGTGGCACCGTATCCAGCTAGCGCCAAAGTTACAAAAGGATGTAAATCGGCATCGATCAGCCACATCAATGCGGCCATGCCTACAAAGGGGATCAGGCCTGCATAGGCCAAAAGCTTGACGTGCTGACGTGTTTGATCAGGGTGTGCATTCATGGCTTGACTGCATTTAACAGTGTTTCAATTTGAGCTGATTCAATGGCACCAGGGACGCGTGCACCATCAGCAAAAAACAAGGTGGGTGTGCCATTGATGCGGTTCTTTTTACCAAACTCCACGATGTTTTCAATGTTGTGCGTATCGCAAGCAGCAGCAGGCGGTGAAATGTTTTGAAGCATCCAATCGTTCCAAGTTTTGGCGCGGTCTTTGGCGCAGGCAATGTTGCGCGACTTGACCTTGGAATCTTCGCCCAGCACAGGGTACATCAAGTGGTAAATGGTGACGTTGTCAATTTTTTGCAGGTCGCGTTCAAAGCGTTTGCAGTAGCCACAATTGGGATCTGCAAACACCACCAGTTTGCGTTTGCCGTTGCCTTTGACTTGCGTGAAAGCGTATTTGAGCGGCAGGCTGTCAAAGGGAATGGCTGACAGTTTGTCGTTGCGTTCCTCGGTCAGGTTGCGCTTTTGTTTGGTGTCAATCAAGGCGCCTTGAATCAGGAAATCACCTTTTGCATCGCTGTAAAAAATCTCGTTGCCTTGAACGCGAATTTCAAAAACACCTGGCATGGGCGTTTTGCTGATCTCTTCAATCTTGGGTAAAGAAGGCAAACGCTCTGTCAGTGTTTTTTTCAAATTGGCGTCTTGTGACCACACAGCCGAGCTTCCTATCAGCAGGCAGGTGGCGGTAAAAGCTTGAAGCAAACGCATGGGTCTATGTCCTAAAGAAAGAGGCCAATGTGGCAAGGGACTCAGGTTGTCGATTTCATGGCCTGTGCGGCCATCCATTTTTTCAAGGGGCCCAACTGGTTGAAGCCAGTCATGCCCCAATTGCGAAGTTTTTGCAGAGGCAGCCCAGGGTGTGAAAACAAGGTTTGTAGGCTGTCTGTTACAAAGCCCATGGCCATGACATCCGCTTGGCGCGCGCGTTCGTAGCGGCGCAGCAACTTGATGTCACTCAAGGGGCGCCAAAATTCCTTGGCTTGAATGACCTTGGCCAATTCAACGACATCGCCTAGACCCACATTCAAGCCTTGGCCGGCCAAGGGGTGCATCGTGTGGGCGGCATCGCCAGCCAAGGCAAAAGCTTGCGATTTTTGAGTGGCGCCAGCGCGCTTGATTTCGCCTGTCCATTGGGTGGCTCTGGCCAATTGCAAGGGCCACACAGCGCGTTCGCTGAAGAGTTGGATGTGTCCGGCAAACGCATGGCTTGCATGTTCAAGTTGCGCACAAAACTCTGGCACATCTGCCTCGAGCAGCGCTTGCGCCCGGTCTGGCGGCAGTGACCAAACGATGGCCCACTCGTGGCTGTGTTCACCTCCAATGGGCAGAAACGCCAAAATTTCGGGGCCAAGCATATTTTGAAACCATTGCTTGGCCACTTGATGGTGTGGCGCTGCGGTTTTGATGCGACAGGCTAGCGCGTGTTGTGCGTAATGTTTCACTTCAAAATTCACGCCCAACTCTGCGCGAGTTTGGCTGGCTCGCCCTTCGCAAATCACGGTGAGGGGTGCTGAGACGGGTTCTGACATTTCTTCGATGTAGGTTTGAAAGCCCACAGCTTGTGCCAACTTTGCTTCTAGGACGGGCACGTCAACCATCCAGTTCAATGCCGCCACGCCTTGTTCGGCCGCGTCAAAACACAAATCGCCGCCTTGATCGCCTTGAATATGCATTTGCAAAATGGGTGTGCAGGCGGGGCTGTCTGGCCAGCAGCGGAGGTCGGAGAGCAGTTGCTTGGAAGCCAAATTAAGAGAGTAGGCTCGCACGTCGCTGTGACCCGTGTCCGCTTTGTCCGCGCCACCCTTGTGCACCAAGGCCACGCGCAATTGCTGCGCTGCCAACAGCAAGGCCAAGCTGCGGCCCACAATGCCTGCGCCTCGAATGCATACGTCAAAGGGTGTGGATGAATGCGTCATGCTGTGGATTGTAGAAGGCGATCAAAGACCCTCGTTCAAGCTCGGGCAGAGTCCAGTCAGGGCGCATTCAAAGCGGTTTTCGGTCATGGTTCGAAATTAGACCATGCACACCCTTTAAAATCACGGATTGTTCGAAGAATCCTAGAAAGTCCTCCATGAGTCTCAAATGCGGCATTGTGGGCCTGCCCAACGTGGGCAAGTCCACCCTTTTCAACGCCTTGACCAAAGCTGGCATTGCGGCCGAAAACTACCCCTTTTGCAACTACCCCTTTTGCACCATTGAGCCCAATACCGGCGTCGTGGAAGTGCCCGATCCGCGCTTGCAAGAGCTGGCCGCTATTATTTCCCCTGAACGCATCGTGCCCGCCATTGTGGAGTTTGTGGACATTGCGGGCCTGGTTGCTGGTGCCAGCACAGGCGAAGGCTTGGGCAACAAATTCTTGGCTCACATCCGCGAAACCGACGCCACCATCAACGTGGTGCGCTGTTTTGAAGACGACAACGTGATTCACGTGGCCGGCCGTGTCGATCCTATTTCTGACATTGAAGTGATTCAAACCGAGCTGTGTTTGGCCGACTTAACGGCCGTCGAAAAAGGTTTGCATCGCGTGCAAAAAACGGCCCGTTCTGGCGACAAAGAGTCGATCAAGTTGGTGGCCATTTTGGAAAAATGCCAAGCCGCATTGAACGAAGGCAAGCCTGTTCGCACCATTGAGTTCAGCAAAGAAGAGCGTCCATTACTTAGCCAATTCTTCTTGATCACAGCCAAGCCTGCCATGTTTGTGGCCAATGTGGCCGAGGACGGATTTGAAAACAACCCCTTGCTCGACAAATTGAAAGCCTACGCAGCGGCACAAAACGCACCGGTGGTGGCCATTTGCGCTAAGTTGGAAGCCGAGATGTCCGAAATGTCCGACGAAGACCGTCAGATGTTCTTGGAAGAACTGGGCCAGTCCGAGCCAGGTCTGAACCGACTCATTCGGTCCGCTTATTCCCTGTTGGGTTTGCAAACTTATTTCACCGCCGGCGTCAAAGAAGTGCGCGCTTGGACCATTCATGTGGGCGACACAGGACCGCAAGCGGCCGGCGTGATTCACACTGACTTTGAAAAAGGCTACATCCGTGCGCAAACCATTGCGTATGACGACTTCATTGCCTACAAAGGTGAGCAGGGCGCCAAAGATGCTGGCAAGATGCGCGCTGAAGGCAAGGAATACGTGGTCAAAGATGGCGACGTGATGAACTTCTTGTTCAGCAGTTAAGAACGATCACAGTGCTTCGGTGGTGCAGTAACTGCACCCCCTTGGCGCAGTGTGAAGTTTGCTCATGCCGCATCGGGTTCTGATACGCATAAAGTGACAGAGCCGACTTGTCCAGCCGGTATAAACGCAACTTAGATTATCAGGTTGCATTCTGAAAGAATAGACATGGCCAAACTACCCCTTAGCTTTGCTTGCTGGAACTACGATCGCACCCGCGCCCTCATGGATGGCAGTGTGCAAGTGGACGGCATCGATTTGAATTACTTGAACTTGCCCGTAGAAGAAACCTTCTTCCGCATGGCGCGTTTCCGTGAGTTTGATGTCTGCGAAATGTCGCTCTCGTCGTATTGCGTGTCTTTGCACAAACCCGATCGCCCCTTCATTGCGATACCGGTTTTTCCATCACGCTTTTTCCGTCACTCTTGCATCTACGTGAATGCCAACGCGGGCATCAACGAGCCTAAAGATTTGATTGGCAAGCGGATTGCCAGCCCCGAATACCAAATGACCGCACCTGTGTGGATTCGCGGTATTTTGCAAGACCACTATGGCGTACCAGTCGATGCGCAGCCTTACCTTTTCGGCGGCGAAGAAGAGACGGGCCGCATTGAAAAGCAAAAGCTGAACTTGCCACCCAACATTCAAGTGCACCCCATTCAGCCGCACCAAACTTTGTCGCAAATGCTGCACGAAGGTGAACTTGACGCGCTTTACACAGCACGCATGCCTTCATCGTTCTTGAAGGGCGATGGCAAGGTCAAGCGCTTGTTTGAAAATTACGTCGACATAGAGCGCTCGTATTACCGTCAAACCAAAATTTTCCCCATCATGCACACCGTGGTTATCCGCCGCGAAGTTTATGAAGCCAATCGCTGGATTGCGCAATCACTCACCAAAGCCTTCATTGAGGCGCAGCGCCGCACCTACGTAGACTTGTACGAAACAGCGGCCCTCAAGGCCATGCTGCCTTGGTTGACGGCGCACGTAGAAGACGCGCGCCGTGAATTTGGCAACGACTGGTGGTCTTATGGTTTGGAAAACAACATCAACGTGTTGGAGACCTTCACGCGTTATCACCAAGAGCAAGGTTTGTCGCCGCGCAAACTCAGCCCGCAAGAGTTGTTTGCCCCAGAGTCTCTGGAAGCCTTCAAGATCTAAACGTTTCGCGCTGCGTGACGGCACGCAGGCGATATTCACAAGGCCCGTCAAATGGAATTTTTGCTCAGTACCGACACGGTGCTGATCGTTGCAGCTTGCGCTGCTGCGATCCTGTTTGGCGGCATTGTCAAAGGCACCTTGGGCGTGGGCTTGCCCTTGTTTGCCGTGCCCATCATGTCGCTCATGATTGGCAGCACGCAAGCCATTGCACTGGTGGCTGTGCCCGTGTTGGTGTCTAACATTTGGCAAGCTTGGCAAGAGGCCAGTTGGAAAGCCAGTCTGAAACGCTTTTGGCCCCTGATGTTGACGCAGGCCATCATGACGGTGTTTGCCGTGCATTGGACTTTGTCTTTCAGCGTGAAGCAGCTCAATATGTTGGTGGCCTTTGCGGTGGTACTGGCGGTGGTCTCGATGCTGTTCAAACCCAGTTTCAAAATTCCGCCTCAAAAAGAGCGCTGGGTGGGTGCATTGGTGGGCACCTTGTCGGGTGCTTTGGGCGGCGTGTCTTCACTCATGGGACCCATCCTCATCAGCTACATGATGTCCTTGAAGTTGCAACGCGACGAGTTTGTGGGTTGCATCAGCGTCATTTATTTGAACGCTGCTTGGCCTTTGTATTTGGCCATGTATGGCTTTGGCCGTATGGAATTGATGGACCTTGGCTATTCCGTTTTGGCCTTGTTGCCCATGGCCATGGGATTAAAGACCGGCCAAAAGCTTCGACATCGTTTGAGCGAGGATGCTTTCAGAAAAGTTCTGTTGGCGTTCTTGGTCTTGGTTGCAACTTTGTTGGTGCTGCGTTAGCGCACTGCCAAGTCGGTGTGCTTGGGTTTAAAACACCCAAAGCAGCAAAGAAGTCATGACGACGTAGCGCAAAAATTTGCCAATGGCCATGTAAAGCGTGCAGGGGAGCAATGGCATTTTGAGCCAACCTGCAACGGCGCACAGGGGGTCGCCTACGCCGGGTAACCAAGACAACAAACAGGCCTTGGGGCCAAGTTTTTGAAGCCATTTGAGTGCATGAACATGCATTTTGTCGCTCAAACTGCCGTTGCTGGCTTCGTTTGTGCCGGCTATGCCTTTGCGTTTCTTCACGTGGTCGACGGCATGGTGGGCACCATAACCCATCCACCAACTGACCATACCACCCAAGGTATTGCCAGCCGTGGCCACCAAAATAGTCGACCAAAACAGGTCCGGGTTGAGTTTGATCAAACCAAAGACTGCGGGTTCAGAGCCCAATGGCAACAAGGTGGCCGAAATGAAGGCAACCGTGAAAACCGTGGTCAGGCCGTGCTGCGGTAGGGCCAGCCAATACAGCAATTGTGTGATGAGGTGTGAGAACCATTCTTCCATTTGTCTTGGAGTGTAGCCAAAGGTTTCAATTTTGAAATTTCCTTGAAAATAATTCCCTTGCTGAAAATTTAAGCAATTACAATCGTGCCTCCTTTTTAAGCAACTCCCCACTTTCGCCCCCCTCTCTGTCCATGCAAATCGGACCTTATGTCTTGCCCAATGCTGTGTTTGTGGCGCCTATGGCAGGTGTCACTGACAGGCCGTTTCGCCAACTGTGCCGACAGTTTGGTGCGGGCTATGCCGTGAGCGAGATGGTGACTTCGCGCAAAGATTTATGGAAAAGTTTGAAGACCTCGCGCCGTGCCAATCACGATGGCGAACCCGGGCCCATTGCTGTCCAAATTGCTGGTACCGATGCACCCATGATGGCCGAGGCTGCAGCCTACAACATCGATCAGGGCGCGCAAATCATTGACATCAACATGGGCTGCCCCGCCAAAAAAGTTTGCAACAAATGGGCGGGCTCTGCGCTGATGCAAAACGAAAGCTTGGCCATCGACATTGCCGAGGCTGTGGTGGCTGCGTGTGCACCCCGTGGCGTGCCTGTCACTTTGAAAATGCGCACAGGTTGGTGCGACACTGAAAAGAACGCGTTGGTCTTGGCCAAGGCCTTTGAAGGTGTGGGCATTCAGATGGTCACAGTGCATGGCCGCACACGCGAGCAAGGCTACAAAGGCTTCGCTGAATACGACACGGTGGCTGCTGTTAAAGCCGCTGTCAAAATTCCAGTCGTGGCCAACGGCGACATCGATTCGCCAGAGAAGGCCTTGCAAGTTCTAAAGTACACCGGCGCAGATGCCCTGATGGTGGGCCGTGCTGCCCAAGGTCGGCCTTGGATATTCAGAGAAATTGTCCATTTCTTGGCCACTGGCGAACACTTGGCGCCGCCCTTGGTGGCCGAAGTGAAAAGGGCCTTGCTTGAACACTTGCAAGACCACTATGGCTTGTATGGCGAATTGACCGGTGTCCGTTCCGCACGCAAACACATCGGTTGGTACGTGCGTGATTTGCCAGGTGGCGATGACTTTAGAGACCACATGAATACTTTGGAAACGGCCGAGTCGCAATCTCGTGCTGTTGCAGATTTTTTTGAAGAAATGGCAGCGCGCATCGAACGCATGCCACAGGCTGTTTCAGGCATCCAGCCTGACATGGCTTTGGAGACGATGGAATGAGCAAGAAAAAAATTGAAGAATGCATCCGTGAAAATCTGAATACGTATTTTGAAGACATCTCAGGTTTAGAGCCCAATGGCCTCTACGACATGCTGTTGGGCGTGGTCGAAAAACCTTTGCTCGAGGTCGTCATGCAACGCGCTGACCAAAACCAATCGCGTGCTGCCGAATGGCTGGGATTGAACCGCAATACGTTGCGCAAGAAACTGATTGAACACAAACTTTTGAAGTGAAAAAAATGAAAGCACTGATTTCTGTCTCTGACAAAACGGGCATTGTTGAGTTGGCCAAAGCGCTGCACGCGCTCAAGGTTGAACTGGTCTCTACGGGCGGCACAGCCAAGTTGCTGGCCGAGCAGGGTTTGCCCGTGACAGAGGTGGCGCAAGTGACCGAGTTCCCAGAAATGCTGGATGGCCGCGTCAAAACATTGCACCCCAAAGTGCACGGCGGTTTGTTGGCTCGTCGCGATGTGCCCGAGCACATGGCGGCCTTGAAAGAACACGGCATTCAAACCATCGATTTGCTCATCGTCAATTTGTACCCCTTTGAAGCCACTGTGGCCAGGCCTGGTTGCACCTTAGAGGACGCCATTGAAAACATCGACATTGGTGGCCCTGCCATGGTGCGCAGTGCTGCCAAGAACTGGAAAGACGTGGCGGTGCTCACAGATGCATCGCAATACGAGACGGTGATTGAAGAGCTCAAAACCAGCGGCAAAGTATCTGAAAAAACCCGATTTGCATTGTCTGTAGCTGCCTTCAACCGCATTAGCAATTACGACGCCGCCATCAGTGATTACTTGTCCTCTTACAACTTAGAAGACGGCACACGCACTGAATATCCTGCGCAGTCCAACGGCCGATTCGTGAAGCTTCAAGATTTGCGTTATGGCGAGAACCCACATCAAACAGCAGCCTTCTACCGCGACCTGTATCCAGCACCCGGTTCCTTGGTAACGGCTGTGCAGTTGCAGGGCAAAGAACTGTCGTACAACAACATTGCTGATGCGGATGCCGCTTGGGAATGCGTGAAGAGTTTTTCAGAAGCAGCTTGCGTGATTGTGAAACATGCCAATCCTTGTGGTGTAGCGGTGGGCGCCAATGCGCTCGAGTCTTACAGCAAAGCTTTCCAAACAGATCCAACTTCTGCATTTGGCGGCATCATTGCCTTGAACCGCGTTGTGGACGCTGCGGCCGCGCAGCAAATCAGCAAGCAGTTTGTAGAAGTGCTGATGGCACCGGCTTATTCACCAGAGGCGCTGGAAATTTTCAAGGCCAAGGCCAATGTGCGCGTGTTACAAATTGCCCTGCCCGAATTCAAAGCGGGCGGCACACCTTTTGAGCAAGGCCGAAATGCGCAAGACATCAAGCGCGTGGGCTCTGGTTTGCTCATTCAAACCGCTGACAATCACGAACTTCAACTGGCCGACCTCAAAGTGGTTACCAAAGTGCAACCCACACCTGCCCAACTGCAAGACTTGTTGTTTGCTTGGAAAGTGGCCAAGTACGTCAAGAGCAATGCCATTGTGTTCTGTGCCAATGGCATGACCATGGGCGTGGGCGCAGGTCAAATGAGTCGCTTAGATTCAGCGCGCATTGCCAGCATCAAGGCGAGTCATGCAGGTTTGAGCTTGCAAAACACTGTGGTGGCCAGCGATGCTTTCTTCCCGTTCCGCGATGGCTTGGACGTGGTGGTAGACGCTGGCGCCAATTGCGTCATTCAGCCGGGCGGCTCGATGCGTGACCCCGAAGTGATTGCCGCTGCCGATGAACGCGGTGTGGCCATGGTGTTCTCGGGTGTGCGCCACTTCCGCCATTAAGGTGTGAAATTTTGTAGATCGGCCAAGCCTTGAAAAAAGGCATGATGTGAGTCTGTAAAGACTCATTGCAAAATTTTTGAATATTGCATCCAAAGCATCATGACTGTATCTGCATCTTCCCCCTTAACGTCCATTTCTTTGGGCGTGCCTGTCGTAGACTCTCACAGTCATGTGATAGCGGACGATCCTGTTCGCTATCCCTTGGCACCCATGGGCGGCAAACAATCTGATTGGTCCAAAGAGCGTCCTGTAAATGGCCTTGGCATGGCACAAGCCATGCAAGAGGCGGGCGTGGCCAAGTCCATCTTGGTTCAAGCCTCTACCTGTTATGGCCATGACAACAGCTACACACGCGATTGCGTCAAAGCCAACACGTCCCAATTTGTAGGGGTGTATTCCGTCGACACCCTGCTGCCCGATGCAGTGGCTCAAGTGAAGCGTTGGAAAGACGAAGGCCTAAGCGGTATGCGTGTGTTCATTGCAGGCCATACGGCTGCTGCAGATCACAGTGTGCGTTTGGACGACCCTAGAAGTTTTCCAGTCTGGGAGTACATCTCAGAACACAACATCCCCATGTGTGTGCAATTGCGTGCCGATGGGTTGCCCCAACTCGAAACCTTGCTGAAGCAATTTCCCAAAGCCACGGTGTTGCTTGACCACTTTGCGCGCCCAGTGTTGGAGGATGGCGACCCTTACGCGCAAGCTGCCAGTTTGTTTGCATTGGCCAAGTACGAGAATTTGAATTTCAAATTCACCACGCACAACGTCCGTGAATCCAAAGAAGGCAAAGCCACGCAGGCGTCTTTCTGCAAAGCCGTGGTCAGCGCTTTTGGCGCCAAGCGCATTGCCTGGGGCTCTAATTTCCCAGCCTCTGCGGGTGGCCTCACCAAGCATTTGCAAGAAGCCCTAGAAGCCACTGCTTCTTTGTCGCTAGAAGACCAGCGCTGGATTTACTCGGGCACTGCACATGCGTTGTACCCTGATTTGAACAAGGCATAAGCGACATGTCTGCTACTTTGAATTCTGACAAACCCAAACTCAAAACCCTGTTGGGCGACTATCCCAACACCTTGGCTTTGAAAAATGGTGTGTTGCGCCCAAAGTCGTTTGAATTTGATTTTGACCCTGTTAAAACGCCCAACCGCGCTTTCAAACGCGTGGTTCGCGAGTTGGAGTTTGACGTGGCCGAATTGGCCTTGGTCACATACCTTCAAGCCAAAGCCTACGGCAAACCTCTGGCGCTGTTGCCTGCTGTGGTGGGGGAAGGACGGTTCCAACACCACTGCTTGGTTTACAACGCAGAGCGCGGCAAAGTAAGCGTGGCACAACTCAATGGCAAGCGCGTGGGCATTCGCGCGCATGCACAAACCACCGTCACGTGGGTGCGTGGCGTATTGGCCAACGATTACGGGGTGGACTTACCCAAGGTGCAGTGGGTCACTTTTGAACACGGACACTTGGCTGAGTTTCCAGACCCACCAGGTTTTGACCGCGCACCAGAAGGCAGCAAGATGGTAGACATGTTGTTGTCAGGCGAACTGGATGCTGCCATCATCGGCAGCGACTTGCCCGATGATCCGCGCCTGCAACCCGTGCTGCCCGATCCACACGATGCGGCGCAAGCTTGGAGCCGTCGTTTGCAAATGTTGCCCATCAATCACATGATGGCCATCGACATGGACTTGTGCAAAGACCGCCCCGACCTGATCAAAGAGGTGTATCAATTGCTGGCCAAAAGCAAAGACATGGCCAAGGATGCAAACCCCAGAAGAAGCGTGCACGCCGTCAAAGGTGAGATGGACCTCACGCCCTTTGGCATTGAACCCAATCGCAGAGCCCTTGAGGTGTTGATTCGTTATACCTATCAGCAAGGCTTGATACCCAGAGCTTATTCCGTCGATGAACTGTTTGATGAAACCCGTGACTTGTTAGGAAAATGATGCACTTTGAAGAAAACTTTTTAGGTCGTCGGCAACTCGTGGTGGCGGCATTGCTGTCGGCTGGTCTGGGCAAAGCCTTTGCGCAATCGGGCAATGTGTCTCGCATCATTGTGCCGTTTGCAGCAGGTGGTGCACGAGAGATGCCGGCTCGCGCTATTCAACAAGAGTTGTCACAAGAGACAGGTCAAAACTGGATCATTGAAAGCAAGCCCGGTGCGGGTGGTGCCATTGGCACAGCCTTTGTGTCAAAGGCGGCACCCGATGGCAAAACGCTTTTGATGGCGGCCTCGAGCCACTTCGTCACTTCGGCCATGGGTGCGCGCCCTTTCTACGACCCTGTGAAAGAGTTTGCGCCTGTTGCCAACATTGGCAACCAGAGTTACATCCTGATGGTCAACGCCAACGTGCCCGTCAAAACTGCGGGAGAGTTCATTCAATACGCCAAGAGCAAGCCAGGCGTTCTCAATTACAACTCGGCTGGCGTGGGCAGTTCGACACATTTGGCCATGGCTTACTTTGCCAAAACCGCCGACATCGACATGGTGCATGTGCCTTACAAAGGAACCGCTGAGGCAGTGACAGATGTGTCTGGCGGCCGCGGCAACGCGGTCATTGTGCCAACGGCAGGCGTCGGTGTTTATTTGCAAGACACACGCCTTCGCGTGATTGGCATCACCGCCAAAAGGCGCTCAGCGCTGTTGCCCAACATACCCACCTTGGCGGAATCGGGCTTGTCGGGCTTTCACTTTGAATCTTGGTTTGGTTTGTTGGCCCCTGCGGCCACACCCCTTGCTGTCCTGGAAAAGCTCAACGCTGCCGTTAACAAGATCATTGTGAACAAGGAAGTGAAAGATCGCTTGTTGGCACTGGGCATGGAGTCGCCTCAGTGGAACTTAGAAGCCTTCAACAAAGTGTTCCTTGCCGACCGTGATCTGATGACCAAGATCGTCAAGGAAACAGGCATTACCCGCGATTCATAAACAAGGCGCTTGCTTTAAAGCGCCTTGAAGATTTCGCGCGCTGCGCTTACTGTGTCGGCAATGTCTTGCGCAGTGTGTGCACCGCTGACAAAGCCTGCCTCGTAAAGTGCCGGTGCAATGTACACACCGCGGTCTAGCAAGCCATGGAACAAGGTGTTGAACTTGCTGCCATCGGTTTTCATGACTTGTGGGTAATTGCTGGGCAGGGATGGCAACAAGAAGAAGCCAAACATGCCGCCTTCGGAGTCGCCTGCAAAGGGCACGCCTTCTGCAGCAGCCGCGGCCGTGAGTCCATCGACCAATGAACGGGTGGTGGCGCTGAGGGCATCAAAGAAACCAGGCTTGCTGATTTCGGCCAAGGTGGCCAAGCCGCAAGCGGTGGCCACGGGGTTGCCGCTCAAAGTGCCGGCTTGGTAGACGGGACCCAGTGGCGCCAGTTGCTCCATGACGGCGCGCTTGCCACCGAAGGCCGCCAAGGGCATGCCGCCGCCAATCACTTTGCCCATGACTGTCATGTCGGGCTCGAAGCCAGGAATGCTTTTGGCATACACACTTTGCGCACTGCCCAAGGCCACGCGGCAACCCGTCATGACTTCATCAAACACCAACAAAGCGCCGTATTGGCTGCACAGTTCGCGGCAGCGTTTCATGAAGGGCACACTGGCGCGCACAAAGTTCATGTTGCCTGCAATGGGTTCAATCATGAGGCAGGCCAACTCGTTGCCGTGAATTTTGAAAGCGTCTTCGAGTTGCTCAATGTTGTTGTATTCGAGCACCAAGGTGTGTTGCACCACTTCTGGCGGTACACCTGCACTGGTGGGGTTGCCAAAGGTGGCCAAGCCAGAACCTGCCTTCACCAACAAGGCATCGGCATGGCCGTGGTAGCAGCCTTCGAACTTGATGATTTTGCTGCGGCCTGTGGCGCCGCGTGCCAAGCGCAAGGCGCTCATACCAGCTTCGGTACCCGAGCTGACCAAGCGCACCATGTCCATGGACGGCACCAACTTGAGCAGGGCTTCAACCA
>JBEDKQ010000042.1:0-30137 GCA_041172085.1 Pseudomonadota bacterium
TTGATAAAAACTCAGTGCAACTCAGGTTAAAAAAAAGGGGCAAGAAGCCCCTTTTCTCTGGTTGAGAGGGCATTAAGCAGAAGCTTCTTGCACTTCAACAAATTCGTCTGCGCCTTCGGCGGCCACAGCGTTGACCACATCTTGAACGGCGTTGGCACGACCTTCAATGATGGCGTCGGCAATGCCACGAGCGTACAAAGTAACGGCTTTGGAAGAGTCGTCGTTACCTGGAATGATGTAGTCGATGCCTTCGGGTGAGTGGTTGGAATCAACCACGCCGATCAATGGAATGCCCAATTTTTTGGCTTCCAAGATGGCAATCTTGTGGTAACCCACGTCGATCACGAAAATGGCATCTGGCAATGTGGCCATGTCTTGAATGCCACCGATGTCTTTTTCAAGCTTCTCGATTTCGCGTTTGAACATGAGTTGTTCTTTTTTGCTCAAGGAGTCGAGACCAACTTCTTGTTGAGCTTTCATGTCCTTCAAGCGCTTGATGGAAGTCTTGACGGTTTTGAAGTTGGTGAGCATGCCGCCCAACCAGCGTTGGTCAACGTAAGGCACACCAGCGCGCTGAGCTTCAGCAGCCACGGTTTCGCGGGCTTGACGCTTTGTACCGACCATGAGGACGGTGCCGCGGTTTGCAGAGAGTTGCTTGACGAACTTCAATGCGTCTTGGAACATCGGCAAAGATTTTTCCAAGTTGATGATGTGAATTTTGTTGCGGTGACCGAAGATGAAGGGGGACATCTTGGGGTTCCAGAAGCGAGTTTGGTGACCAAAGTGGACACCGGCTTCCAGCATTTCGCGCATGCGCATGGTAACGGACATATTGTTTCTCCGAAGGTTAGGTCTAAAATCGGCTCACACATTGGTTGCCAGCGATAGCCCCGATACAGGGCTTTGCAGAACAACCAACACCTTGAAGGAGCCGGTTTGCGATTTACTTGCAGGGAAATTCCTGCTAAGCCTGTCGAGTATAGCATCTCAAAACCCACTTTTTCTAGCCCTTCCCCACTCTTTACACACACACGCCAAGCCATGCGACCCGACCTGATTGCCACCCTCCAAGCCATCTCTGCCCAGCAAACCACGCCTCTGGCCGAGTGGGAAAAAAGCCAAGCATTGGCCCGAAGCGCGGCGTGTCACAACGCTTTTTTAAACTTGGCACCAGCCACCGCGCCCGCATTTTTGAACGAGCCCAGCCTGTTGAACGCGCCGCTGAAAGGGCTCGCTTTCTCTGTGAAAGATCTGTTTGATGTGGCTGGCTGCCCCACCTTGGCAGGCTCCAAAGTGCTCCAAGGCCAGCCAGCAGCCTTAGCAGATTGCCCAGCCGTTGCACGCATGAACCATGCAGGCGGGGCCAATTTGGGACGAACCAACATGGTGGAGTTTGCGTTTTCAGGGGTTGGGCATAACCCCCATTTCGGCACACCTGCAGCTTGGGATGCCATCACAAACCAAGCCGTTCTAAGCAATGGTGAAGGCCATGTTCCAGGTGGGTCGTCATCGGGGGCCGCCGTTTCTGTCTCCACGGGTGCTGCCTTCATTGGCTTGGGCTCGGACACCGGTGGCTCCATCCGCATTCCAGCAGCCCTGAACGGCATTGTCGGATTCAAAAATACCGCCCGACTGGTACCCACAATGGGTGCAGTGCCTTTGTCGACCACCATGGACACCGTGTGCGCCATGACACGCAGCGTGCGCGATGCCATCTTGGCGCATGAACTCTTGGCATCACGCAAAGTGGCTCGTGCATCACGCGCTCTTTCAAGCTATCGTTTGGCCGTCCCCACCAGCCTGATGCTAGAAGGCTTGGCTGCAGGTGTGCAAACGGCCTGGGAGCGTAGCCTCAGCAAATTGTCCCAATCGGGGGCACAAATTGTCGAAATCCCCTTGCTTGAAATCAAGGCCTTGGCAGGTCTCTTGGCCACTGGCGGGTTCAGTGCTGCCGAAAGTTATACATGGCATCGCGCTTGGTTGGCCAAAGACGAACAGCAATACGACCCTCGCGTATCTGCCCGCATTTTGAAAGGCGCCAACATGAAGGCCTTCGAATATCTGGACTTGCAAGTCGGTCGAAACAAATGGATCGCGCAAATGCAATCAGCACTTCAGGGTTTCGATGCAGCGCTCTCTCCCACTTTGCCCATCCATGGTCCAACATTGGCCAGCGTAGCGCCTGGCGCAGAAAGAGATGAAGCCTTCTTTGCCGCGAATGCTTTATTACTGCGCAACACAAGTGTGGTCAACATGCTAGACGGTTGCGCGCTGTCATTGCCCATGCACCTGGCCGGCGAATTGCCCAGCAGCATGATGGTATGGCAAGGCCCCATGAAAGACGATGATGTGCTGAACATATCTTTGGCCATTGAAACGGCACTGAGGTCTGTTTGAAAAAACTCAACTGGCAAGAACCACTCGCGCTGTTCGATGTGGCGCAAACTCGCCAGCTTGAACACTTGGCTGCTGCACGCATTGCAAATGGCCCCACTCTGATGGAGCAAGCGGGTTTGTCGGTGGCCAAATTGGCCATGGCCATCCATCCCTTTGCGCCTTGCTACTGGGTCTTTTGCGGGCCAGGCAACAATGGCGGTGATGGCTTGGAAGCAGCCACCCATTTGTACCAATGGGGACGAACGGTTCGCGTCGTGCTTTGGCAACATGCGACCATGCGTCCCTTGGAAGCCACAAACGCATTAGACAAAGTCAAAGCGCTGGGTATTTCTGTTCAAGATGCACTGCCAGCACAAGGTGATGTTGGTCAAAATGACTTGTGCATTGATGCCATGCTGGGAATTGGTTTGCGCCAATCTTCAACTGATGGTACTGACATCTCAATGTCGAAAGTTGCGCAAGAAATGCAATTGTGGGTTCACAGCATCTACCAATACGGCACTGATGTTTTGGCCGTCGACATTCCATCTGGCTTGAATGCCAACACAGGGCAGTTTCAAAATAAGACAACGTTGCCGCAAGCCATTCAAGCGCAACACACACTGCAACTCCTCACAGCCAAACCAGGCTGCATCACTGCACATGGCCGAGATGCTTGTGGCACGCTTTGGTTGGACACCTTGGGCAGTGAAGATTTGCAGAAAAACCTGGCAGCTTCGGCCCACCTGAACAGCTGTTTGCCAACTGTATTGAAGCGCCAACATGCAAGTCACAAAGGCAGCTTTGGAGATGTAACTGTGATTGGCGGTGAAGCAGTTCAATTGCGCGGAATGGGCATGACGGGCGCAGTCGATCTGGCGGCGTCTGCAGCACTGCATGCGGGAGCGGGTCGTGTCATGGCATGTTATTTGGAGGCTGATCACAACACCGCCACAAACTTTTCTGCAATGACGCCTGCGCCTCGTTTGCCAGAAATCATGCAGCGCCAATTTTCTACAGTGCAGCTGCAAAACGGTGTCATCGTTTGCGGGTGCGGCGGTGGTACGGCTGTGGTTAAAGTACTGCCACAAGTGCTTCAACAAAGCGTGCGCTTGGTTTTGGATGCAGATGCCTTAAACGCCGTTTCACGAGACCCATGGTTGCGTGATTTGTTGCGTCAACGCGCAGCGCGCAAGATGTTGACAGTGATCACGCCTCATCCACTTGAAGCCGCCAGATTGCTGAACACAGACAGCGCAACGGTTCAACACGATCGACTCCGTGCAGCACAAACATTGGCAAACGAACTTCAATGCACCGCGGTGTTGAAGGGTTCAGGCACCGTGATTGCAAAATCGGGTGAAGTGCCTACCGTCAATTTCACAGGCAATGCCCGCTTGGCAACGGGTGGCACAGGCGATGTGCTGGCCGGTGTGCTGGGAGCAAGAATGGCCCAAGGCATGAGCGAATTTGAAGCTGCTTGTGCCGCTGTGTTTGAACACGGGCTGGCAGCCGATGAGTGCAGCTTGCCCACCTTGACAGCGGGCAAACTGGCCGAGCTTATCCGCGGCCCGCAAATGGCATTTTGGTAGCCATCACGGTGTGGAACATCACATTGGCTTCTAAGGGCAAGCTGGCCATGTAGACCACGGAGCTGCCCACCAAAGCCACATCCATCAGGGGCTCGGCTTTAATTTCCAAGTTGGCCTGAGGCACGCCTTTGGCCATCTTCATGGCCATGGGGGTTGCCGCATTGCCCACATCAATTTGACCCACGGCAATGTCGTACTGACGGCCATCAAGCGATGCGGTTTTGGTTAAGCCTGAAACAGCATGCTTGGTGGATGTGTAGGCAATGGAAAATGGACGTGGCGTAGTGGCCGAAATAGAACCATTGTTGATGATGCGGCCACCCATGGGTTTTTGATCTTTCATGACGCGGAAGGCTTCGCGAATGCACAAAAACATGCCGGTCAGGTTGGTGTCGACCACACCTTTCCACATTTCCAAACTGAGTTCAGGCAATGGAATTGCGGGTGTGCTAACGCCCGCATTGTTGAACAACAAGTCGACACGGCCAAAAGTTTTGACGCACTGCGCAAACAAGTTGGCCACCGAGTCTTCTTGCGTGACATCGGTAGGCACCGCCAAAACTTGGTAGCTGGCATTCAAGGCTTTGGCTTCTGCAGCCACTTCCTCCAAATTGGCCAAGCGGCGTCCCGCCAAGACAACTGACCACCCGTCTTTAAGGAGGGCCAACGCTGTTGCCTTGCCAATGCCTGAGCCAGCGCCTGTGACGATGGCAATTTTTGAAGTTTGTGTCATGGATTCTGTCTCCTGCTTGAATTAATAATTGCACAAAATGTTGTTATCTTGATTTGCCAATACGCTGTCATCAGCGACGACTCTTGCGAGCTTGGCTTGACTTCTTAGAGCCTGCTGATTTTGAAGGTGCACCTTTGGGGCTGACCTTGCCGTGCCGTGTAGCTGGTTTGCCGCTTTCAGCTTTGCGTGCATTGAAGGGGCGCGATTTAGACTTGGGGCCTTCAGCGCCAGACAGCGCACCTGAAAGTGCGCCACGACCCATGCCGCTGTCATTGCGTCCCCCGCCTTGCTTGCCTGGGCCCTTCTCTCGCATTTGGCGTGGGCTGAATTCTTCCGCAGGATTGACCAAGCGGAAATCAATTTTGCGACCATCCAGATCGACGCGACTCACTTGAATTTGAACGCGGGTGCCAATGGCATATCGAATGCCTGTGCGTTCACCCCGCAACTCTTGGCGCGCTTCGTCAAAGCGGAAATATTCGCCGCCCAGCTCAGTGATGTGTACCAAGCCTTCCACATACAAGTTGTCCAAGGTGACGAAGATACCGAAGCTGGTGGCCGAGGTGACCACGCCCGAATATTCTTCGCCCAAATGCTCGCGCATGTATTTGCATTTGAGCCAAGCTTCGACATCGCGACTGGCTTCATCAGCGCGCCGCTCGTTGGCGCTGCAATGCAATCCTGCAGCCTCCCAAGCTTGTTGCTCGGCGGGCGACATTTTGATGCGCGGTGCATCGTCCATTTGCGCGCCCGCTTTGTTTTTCTGCAAGCGCTTGGCCAATTTGGCATGCGCCTCTCCGGGCAATGGCAAGGCTGGCAACTGGTACTTCTTGTGCGCCAAGATGGCTTTGATGACACGGTGCACCAACAAGTCGGGGTAACGACGAATGGGGCTGGTGAAGTGGGTGTAAGCCTCGTAGGCCAAACCAAAGTGACCGCTGTTGATAGGCGTGTAAATGGCCTGCTGCATAGAGCGCAGCAGCATGGTGTGAATTTGCTGAGCGTCAGGTCTTTCTTTGGTGGCCTGAGCAATGTGTTGAAATTCACTGGGCTTAGGCTCATCACTGACGGTGTACGGCAAGCCCAAAGACTTCAAGTAATTGCGCAGCAAATCTTTTTTCTCGGGTGTGGGGCCTTCGTGCACACGGAACAAACCGGGGTGCTTGCTGCTTTGGATGAAATCGGCACTGCAGACGTTGGCAGCCAACATGGCCTCTTCAATGAGACGGTGTGCTTCGGTGCGAACACGCGGCACAATTTTTTCAATGCGGCCGTTGTCGTCACAAATGATTTGAGTTTCGGTGGTTTCAAAATCTACCGCGCCACGCACTGCACGCGATGACAACAAGGCACGATACACATCGTGCAGGTTTAGCAAATCGTTGACACGCGCTTTGCGCTTGATGGCCTCAGGACCGCGTGTATTGGCCAATATAGCGGCCACTTCGGTATACGTAAAGCGTGCATGACTGAACATAACCGCGGGGTAAAACTGATACGCGTGAATCTCGCCTTTGGCCGTGATCAGCATGTCGCAGACCATGCACAAGCGCTCTACTTCGGGATTGAGAGAACACAACCCGTTGGAGAGTTTTTCAGGCAACATCGGAATGACACGGCGCGGAAAATAAACGCTGGTAGCGCGGTCGTAGGCATCGATGTCAATGGCGCTTCCGGTTTCAACATAGTTGCTAACGTCAGCAATGGCCACCAACAAACGCCAGCCTTTGGCCTTGCCAATTTTGGCGGGCTCGCAGTACACCGCATCGTCAAAGTCGCGCGCATCTTCACCATCGATGGTGACCAAAGGAATGTCAGTTAAGTCGATGCGATCTTTGGTATCTTGGGGTCGCACCTTGTCGGGTAACTCTCGCGCCAAGTTCAAGCATGCCGCAGAAAATTCGTGAGGCACGCTGTACTTGCGAACCGCAATGTCAATCTCCATGCCAGGGTCGTCAATTTCACCCAACACTTCTTTGACACGGCCCACAGGTTGTCCAAACAATGCAGGCGGTTCTGTCAGTTCAACCACCACCACTTGGCCTGGCTTGCCTGCACCGATGCCTACTTTGGGAATGAGAATGTCTTGGCCGTAACGCTTGTCTTCTGGCGCCACAATCCAAATGCCGCCTTCATTGAGCAATCGACCAATGATGGGCTGAGGTGGGCGCTCAATGATTTCAACCACACGACCTTCGGGTCTGCCCTTTCGGTCTTGCCTGACGATTCGCACCTTGACGCGGTCTTTGTGCAACACCGCACGCATTTCATTGGGCGACAAAAAGATATCGCCATCACCATCGTCACGTATCAGGAACCCATGTCCATCGCGATGGCCTTGCACGCTGCCTTCGATCTCATCGAGCAGTCCTGAGGGGTGGCTAATTTTTTTGATATACAATCCTTTTTTTCCTGAAAGCCCAGGTGGCGGAATTGGTAGACGCACTAGTTTCAGGTACTAGCGAGTAACTAACAAAGCTGCACACGATGCAGCTTTTTTTATGCGCTGAATTTGCAAATTCAGACTGCAGATCACATCTTGCAGAAATTTCATGGCGTTTGAATGACTTTCATTGGATTTGAAGCACCCCAATGGGTTTTCAAATGGGCACTGCAATCAGGTCATGACCCTCAACGCCCACAATTCGCGCACGTGTAAATTCGCCAGCCTTGTAGGTTTTACTGATCTTCTCGGACGGCAACAACCTCACCAAACCATCAATTTCTGGGGCATCGGCATAAGATCGGCCAATGCCACCTTTTTTGCCCATGGCCGCAGCCGAATCGACCAAGACCTGCATGGTGGCACCCACGCGTTGGTGCAGACGTTGAATGGAAACTTCTTCCGCCACCGCCATAAAACGCGAACGGCGCTCTTCACGAACCGTTTCGGGCAACATGCCTGGCAAGTCATTGGCCGTTGCGCCTTTAACAGGGCTGTAGGCAAAGCATCCAGCTCGGTCAATTTGGGCTTCGCGCACAAAGTTGAGCAAATGCTCAAACTCTTCTTCGGTTTCGCCCGGAAAGCCGGCAATGAAGGTGCTGCGAATGACCAACTGAGGGCACATCTCGCGCCACTTTTGAATGCGCTCTAAATTCTTCTCGCCGCTGGCTGGCCGCTTCATGCGCTTGAGCACATCGGGGTGGCTGTGTTGCAAAGGCACATCCAGATACGGCAAGACCAAGCCAGTGGCCATGAGGGGCACGATGTCGTCTACGCTGGGATATGGATAAACATAGTGCAAGCGCACCCAAGCACCATGCTTTTGTGCCATCTCGCCCAGGGTTTGAACCAATTCCAGCATGCGCGTTTTAACCGGACGGCCTTCCCAAAAACCAGTGCGGTATTGGGTGTCTACGCCATAAGCTGATGTGTCTTGGCTAATGACCAACAACTCTTTAACGCCGCCTTCAAACAAGGCCTGTGCTTCTTTGAGCACATCGCCAATAGGCCGAGAAACCAAATCGCCGCGCATGGAGGGAATGATGCAGAAGGTACAGCGGTGGTTGCAGCCTTCGCTGATTTTCAAGTACGCATAGTGACGCGGCGTGAGCTTGAGACCCGCTTCACCAAATGCATTGGGTACCAGGTCTAAAAATGGATCGTGTGGTTTGGGCAAGTACGCATGCACCGCATCCATCACTTCTTGGGTGGCGTGGGGGCCTGTGACAGCCAACACACTGGGGTGCATTTGTTGCACCATGTTGCCGCCGCCCTCAGCCTCTTTGGCACCCAAGCAACCGGTCACAATGACTTTGCCGTTGACATTGAGAGCTTCAGAAATGGTGTCCAAACTTTCCTTCACGGCATCGTCAATGAAGCCGCAGGTGTTAACAATGACCAGGTCGGCCCCTTCAAAGGTTTTGGAAGTTTGATAGCCCTCCGCACTCAGTTGCGTGAGGATCAACTCAGAGTCGGTTAGGGCCTTGGGGCAACCCAAGCTGACAAAGCCCACCTTGGGGGCCACGGATGCGGCCGCTACAGGGCCAGCGCTTGCAATGTCGTTCATGGGGCTATTGTCCCAGTAAATGGATCACCTCTGGCAGCTTGGGGATCAGAGAATCAGGATTTCAAACCAAAAGCCGACAGAAATTGGGCGGTTTGCTTCTGCATTTGCTCTTGCATTTGGGCCATCATGTTTTGGGGCGACTGGCCCATTTGGGATTGCAGGTGCATCAAAGACTGCAAATTGCTCTCTAAATAAGAGCCCATGTAGCCCTGCATGGCATGGCCATAAAAACGGATGATGTTGGCCAATACAGCTTCGGTGAACATGGGTGCACCGGCGGATTCTTCTTCCAAAATGATCTGCAGCAGGATGCTTCGCGTGAGGTCTTCACCCGATTTGGCATCCCTGACGGCAAAGGTTTGACCGTCCATGACCAAGTGCTTGATTTCAGTCAGGGTGACATAACTGGAAGTGGTGGTGTCGTAGAGCCTTCGATTCGGGTACTTTTTGATCACACGCTGGGGGCTGGCCTTTGGCGCGTCTGTGGGGCCAGTGCTGGATTCCTTGGCGGTGGCTGATTTGGCAGATGAACGGGCCATGATTTAAACTCTTCACAAAAGGTACAGTGCTAATGGGTGGTTGCAACAATGAACCACATTATGTTGCACTGCAACAGATTTTAAAGTTATCCCTTTGATGACCACTACGGGGAGTTACCCTCAATGATGCTCAATGCCAATCACGCCGCCCTGTTTTTCACTGTGGCCATGCTGGCTGTCACCACTTATTTTCTGTTTGGCTCGATCCCCCTGCTCATTTTGAAGCACGACAACACCATGGACGCTAAGTTCATTCGATCGTTTTACATCACCTATTTCAAGTTTGCGATTGTGGTGGCCAGCGGCGCAGCACTTTGTTATGTGCTTGCAGCCAGGCCCTTGTTGGCCTTAGGCGCAGCCACCATTGCCACCCTCACCCTGATCTTGCGCTATAAATTTATCCCTCAAATGGACCAATTGGGCGCCGAGATTCAAGACAACAACCTGATGGCCATTCCAGACTTCCGGAAAATCCACAAGACCGCCATCTACCTCAACGCCACCCAACTTTTCACCCTGCTTGGCAGCTTGAGCTTGATTTAAATAAATGGGGTCAGATCAACATTGATTTTGTGAATCAGTGAGGGCAGAGGCAAAGGGGGCTGACGATTTCTGGTACCCCAGCATGAGGAGGCCCCCCTTAGCCTCTGCCCTCACTGATTGGAAATCAATGTTGATCTGACCCCATTTATTTGACATTGCGGGTTAAATTTGATCGATGGCCGTATCGTTTTTGGGCTGCTCACCTTCGTTGTCAGAGATGGCAAACCGATCGTCTGTTCGGGTGTAAAAACTGGCGCCAAAACGGGCTACGGGGCGATAGTCTTTGAGGTTCACGCGCCACGCTTGGGTGTCGATCAAACCATCACGTGCGGCCAGCCACTGAATCCGGCCAATGAACACATAGCGACTGGGTGTTTCTAGTTTTTCGTGAAGTACACATTCAAAGGCAATGGGCGCTTCGGCAATTCTGGGTGGTTTGACCGTCCTTGAAGGCACAGCAGTAAAGCCCACCGCCGCCAACTCACTGACATCAGATGGAAAATTTTTGCCGCAGGCATGCATCTTTTGCGCAATGGGTTCATCCGACATGTGCACCACAAATTCACCGTTGTGCAGGATGTTGGCAGCCGTGTCTTTCAATTGTCCATCTTGCAAACGGTTGATGCTGATCATCAAGATGGGCGGGTCTTCGCCAATCATGTTGAACATGGAGAACGGCGCGGCATTGACAACGCCATTAGCGCCCACAGTGGTAACCAAAGCAATGGGCCTAGGCACAATGAGACTTGCCATCAACTTGTAGCGTTCGTAGCTGCTGATGTCATCAAAGTTGACTTCGGTCATAGGTCTAATGACTTCATAAAAAATTAAGATTAACCAAAATAAAAACGGCACTGCCAATCAATTCGATTGACAGCGCCGCCCTGAGGCTAAGGAAAAATCAAACGATCACTTCAACTTTGGCGCGCTTGGCAACCGCGGTCCATGTGTTGATTTGAGATTGAATCAGCTTTGTAAAGTCATCGCCCACAACGGGGGTTTTGCGTGGCAAGGTTTGGACCGCTTCCAAGGCTGCCATGACGTCTGGCTTGGCCAACAATTCTGGAATGAGCGCCGTAATTCTTTGCGCAATAGGCGCTGGCAAGTTTTTAGGCGCAGACATGCCGAGCCATTGAGAACCGGTCAGGGAGTTGTAGCCCAGTTCGGCAAAGGTCGGAATGTTGGGGAACGCTGGCATGCGGGTGGGTGTAGAAACAGCCAAGGCCCTGATGGAACCAGACTTGAGTCGCTCTACATTGGTGGTGACAGGGTCAAAAACACTGTCGATCTGGCCCCCGAGCAAGTCCTGCAAGGCTGGCGCACTGCCCTGATATGGCACATGGTCATGCTCATTTGCTTGGCCTTCAATTTTGAGCAACTCGCCAAAAAGGTGGTTGGCAGAGCCAATGCCGGATGAGCCATAACGCACAGGCTTTGTCTTGGCTGCGTTGACATACTGGGCCAAAGTTTGATGAGGCGATTGACCGCGAACAATCAGCAACATGGGCGCTTCAACCAACATGGCCATGTGCGTGAAATCATTCACTGGGTCAAAGGGCATAGAGCGGCGAGTTGCCGTAGCGTAGACGTGAACAGAGGCATGGCTTACCAATAAAGAATAGCCGTCTGCTGGTTGGCGAGCCGCATATTCGGTGCCAATCAAACCGCCCGCACCTGCTCTGTTTTCAACCACAACAGATTGAGACAAGGCTTGCGACAAATGGGGGGCCAACAAGCGTGCCACCGTGTCGACCAAACCGCCCGGGGGGTACTGGCAAATCAGTCGAATTGGACCTCTGGTAGGCCATGCGCTCGACTGTGCGTGAACCCAAGGTGCTGCAACGGAGGCAGATGCGGCTGCGGCTGCGGCCAATAAATCACGACGCTTCATGTGTTCTCCTTGAATGGATGATTTGGAAAAGTTAAGATGACGACTCATTGAAAAACTCTTCCAGTTTTTTAGCACAAACCATGCCTGCAGCATCAGACTTGATATGCATCAAGACAATGAATTTGAATTTCTTGATGCACTATTTTTGGGCTTGATGCACCACTTTTGGTGCTCAAGCCTCATGCAGCAAGAAAATTGATCAATGCAACACCCCATAAACAACCGTTATCTTTTGATCAACCCCAATACCAATGGGTTGACAACGCAGCGTCTTCAAGAAGTGCTCATCCCCCAACTACCCAAGAATGCAAACTTGGTAGTCACCACCGCATCCTTTGGCGCCACGTACATTGCCTGTGAAGCAAGTCATGCCATTGCGGCGCACGCTTGTATTCAAGCCTGGGCAGAGTACCTAGAGAAGGACGAAGAACCCTTAGCGGGCGTTCTGATCGGCTGCTTTGGCGACCCTGGACTGTTTGCACTGCGAGAAATGTCCGGATGCCCTGTAACGGGTTTGGCTGAAGCCTCCTTCATTCAGGCCGCAGCCATAGGGCCCTTTTCCATCGTGACTGGTGGAGAGCGCTGGAAACCCATGCTTCATCGTTTGGCCAACAGCCTAGGCTTTCAGAATGAGTTAAGGCACATTGAAACTGTTGTACCTAGTGGCGCAGAACTTCAAGCCAACCCGCAGATGGCCATTGAGTGTTTAAAGTCGGCTTGCCAAAATGCAGCACAGCAAGGTGTGAAGACGATTATTTTGGGAGGCGCTGGCCTAGCTGGATATGCAGCACAAATCCGGTCATTGGTTGACTTACCCATCATCGACAGCGCAACGGCGGGGCTTGAAGTTCTACTCAATAATCAAGCACCCAAAGCCCTTGCAACAAGCAATGGCACGTTTGCGGCGTGGACTGGCACCGCAACTGCCATTGAAGCATTGCCCAAGAAAAGCTAGAGTGAACTAAGGCTTCTGTTAAATACAACTTGCTTCTTCACAAATTTTTCGTGATTGTCTTCAACGCTGCTGAGTTCATACAAATAGTTCACCATGATGGCACTAGATTGACTCAGTCCTTTTTTTGATAAATCTGCAGCCCAATTGATGTCATGTAACTTAGCCCCATTGGCAAGATGAAATTTACCAACAGAATCACCCGATGATGTATGCACACATTGGGTGAGGTATATAAAACACAAATACATCAGAGCTGCTTTTTCTTCAGCCGTTGCAACAGCAGGCGTCCAGCCTTTACTCAAACGCTTGGACCATTCGCCATCTTTAAAAAGTATTTTCAAAGCACTTGCGATTCTTCCCTTTTTATCTTCAAGTTTCTTCAGCCCATCAGATTCAGGCAACCCATCTAACCATTGATTGAATCCCGGTACTGGCGACAAAGTACAAAAGGTTTTGACGCTTGGAATTTCCTGCAGAATTCTTTCTGCCACTCGCTTGATCAAGAAGTTGCCCAGAGACACGCCACGCAAACCAGGCTGACAATTGCTGATTGAATAAAAAATAGCTGTCTTGAATTTTTTGGCATCGAGTGCTTCAGACTTCTTGTCCAGTAGCGGCCCAACCTCTTTTGAAATTGAACTGACCAACGCCACCTCCACAAAAATCAAGGGTTCTCCAGGCAACTGAGGGTGGAAAAAAGCGTAACACCGGCGGTCGGGTTGCAAGCGCCTTCTGAGATCATCCCAGCCATCAATCGCATGAACCGACTCATGCTGAATGATTTTCTCAAGGAGCAATGCAGGTGAAGACCATGTAATTTCGTGCAGCTCTAAAAAACCTGGATTGAACCAAGAATTGAGCAAATGCTGCATATCCGCATCAACCGCTTTTAAGCCTGCTTTTGTTTTGGTGTGATCAAGCAGCCTCTCACGCATTCGCACAATGGTTTGGGTACCACTGGGTGCTCTGTTAATTCTGCGGAGCAACTCTTGCCGCGCTGGCTCCACAATTTTAAAAAGCGCAACCAGGCTTTCGTCGTCTACTTTTTCAGCATAGCGCTGGGCAGCTTGCAGAACATCAAAGGGATCTGGGCTGAATTTTTGCGCTAAAAACTCAAAGAACTTGAGTTGATCAGGCTTGTCTAAAAGCTTAAATTGCTCGACAAACTTTGAAGCAATGCTCCTTGCATTGGCTTCACCTTTTTCAGACAGGAGATTCAATGCACTCTTTTGTACAGCTTCAAGTGATCGCACTTTTGTAAATCGTTCAAACATGCTTGACCTTCCTTGAGGAAATGATAAGAGCAAGTTGACATCACAGCAATCAAGAAACAAGCACAGTTGCGTGTTACACCACAAAGCAAGGGAAAACGCGCATCGTCACCTCTACCCTAAGCTACACAACAAAAGCCATTCAGATTGAAAGTTTGCAAAAAAAAGGCCATCCAAAGAGGATGGCCAAGATCAGGTCAAATTTGCTTACTGGCCTAAAGTTGAAAAGTTAGGCTGCGCAGCTTGCATCAAGCCCCTGTTTTTGTAGTCAATTGCATCATCGGCCAGGATTAACCTGTCGGCAACCAGCTTATCAACAGCTGCATTCCATGCGTTCAAGTAACCCGTTTTGGTGCCATACAACTCTTGCACACTCTTGCGTGTGTCTGCTTTATTTTTGGCACTGGTGTTTAAAGCAAACGCCAATTGTGACGTGCTCAATCCGTTTTGATTGCCTGCAGCAAACCCTGGCTTGCGAATGCTGTAGCCAATGAAGCTAGCCAATGGCACTGCACTGTCAGGCATTTTCACGCCTGCTTTGCTGTTGCCTTGCCCATCTTGCGTAGGTTGGTGAACAACGTACATTTTGTTGGAAGGCACAGAAGGAATCACACTTTCGTCGTTAACTGTCAGTGTGTTGTAAACACCGCTGTAAGGCAAGCCTAAAGCTGGCAGGTCAATGGCGCTCAGACTTTTGGGGTCTGTTGTAGGTACAGCCATGGTGCCGTCGGAAACCTTTGGCCAATTGCTTGCAAGAGGCGTAGCGGTTCCTTTAACCCAAGCGTCTAAGTTGCTCATCAGGGCTCGGTACAAAGCTGTACTGGCATTGAGTGCGCCTGGCGATGTAGAAACTGCTGTTGCCGCCACTGTGCGATCGACTGTGTAGTCGGGTTGCGACTTGGCATTGTTAGCCAACTGCTGCGGCCCGTGTGATGTACCTGCAGAGTAGAAAAGTCTGACATTGCTTGGAATGTCGAGGTCTTTGCCAGCACCATCTGTAGAGACAAGTGATGCACGTGCACCGCCAAACTCAACGGGGCTATCGTATTGGAATACTTTGGGGCAATTGTTAGTCTCGGTACATTTCTTCATCAAACCGTCGACCTTACCTGTCAGAGGATCTGTGATGGTGCTGTAGGCAAAGGGGAACTGATCACCTGGCGTATAGTGAGTTTCTTGTTGACGAGAGTAGTCACCAGGCTTGGCCCAACGGTAATTGGTATAAGTTTTTCTTGAGCCACCCACCAATGGCAAGAGGCCGTCAAACACGGTTCTCAATTGCTTGTCGGTATTGAAACCCATCCATAAATAGTCGCGTAGGAATCGACCTGATTGAGAAATGCCTGTTCCAAGTGTGGTTGTGATCAAGCCAGCCACAGGATTGGCATTACCTTGGAGGTCAAACTTTTCGTATTTCAAAAAAGAAATCAAATCGCGTACACCTAAGAAACCAAGGCCCATGGGTTTGGGATCGCTGGCTGTGTAGTTGAAGTGATAGATGGCGCCATTGTCACTTCCTGCGTCTAAAGCTGCAGCATGCACAGCACTTGCTCGAACTTTTTCACGGTCAATGGTGACATAGCCAAATCCATTTGCACCGGTGTTGCCGCCTTCTGCTGTGCCCTTTCCAGCGGTGTAAGTCCACAGACTGGGATCTACCGTAATAGGTGCATCGGTTGGCGTTTTGCGAATTGTCAGTGTCGCTGGCGAGTTGGCAACACGAGGATAGTAAGTGCCCAACAAATTGCTGGTTGCGTTGTCAGCAATGAACTCATCTTGAACAACACCTGTAATCGTGGCGCCATTTTCTTTGGCCACAGGGAGCGTCATGCCAGGTGCATACCATTTAGTCGTGCTAGTAATGGCAGCCGTCGGGCCACTCAATGAAGAAGGACGATCACCTTGCCAACCGGAGAAGACAACCGTCATACCTTGCTTCATCAAATAACCCTTGCCTGCGCCAACACCGGTCACGACATCAACGCCGCTGGTAGGAATAACCGGTGCAACGTTGCCAAACAAATCGTTTCCGGAGCCGTCATTCAATGCTTCAAAGGCACTTGAATTGGTTCGGTTGTTAACGATGTAAAGCAAAGAACCATTGCCCTTTGTTGCATCTGCAGGTGTCAACATCACAACGTCAAATTTGTAAGTGACCATACCTGCGCTGTCTGCTGCGTTTTTCAAATCAACGATGGTCGGTACGCAAGGGTCTGTCGAATTAACTTTGCCAGTTGCCTCGGCCAAAATATATTTGTACGCGCCAACCGCGCCAAATTGCGCACCATTAAAAGCGGGACCGCTTCCTTTGGCCACAAAGGACTCAATGGAAGAAGCCACGATGGGACAAGACGTATTGAGTTCGGGGGCAACAATTGCAGACTTGGATGCGGGTATGGACGGTGGGCCAAAAACCAAATCGCTGGCGCCGCATGCGACCAAGCCAATGCCGGTAGCCAGGCTCAGGAAAATGGTTTGCGGTCTAAACCGTTGCATCACCTGTGCTTGATTTTTATCTGTCGATCTAACAGTCATGTCTTGCTCCATATTTAGATGAGTTTGAGAAATCCGTCTTGGGTAATCTCGGATCAATGATGATTTCAAATCATGGTTGAGAAAAGAGGGTAACTACTCAAGTGAAAATGGAACGATTACAGGGGTTCTAGAACGGAAAAAATGCAAGAACCAAGTAAGATTTGCATTGAAATTGATGTTGATATGACCTCATTAGTTTGCCCTCATTAGTTTGCCCTCATTAGTTTGCCCTCATTAGTTTGCCCCCAATAGTTTGATCACGATCGTTTTCTGTCACACCTTTGTCAAATGAATGGCATACAAAGGCGAAGTAGGTATTTATTCTTTTCACACAACAGGCAAGTACAAAATCATGGCAAAAGACTTCTCCTTGATGGAAGACAGCAACCGCTCTTCCAACCCCAGCATTCATGACGTTTCCAAGCCTTCACGTCGCCAGGTATTGCGTGGAGGTTTGGGCACATTGGCCAGCAGTTTCTTGGCACCACTTAGCGCCATTGGAGGTGCTGCTGCACTGACGGGTTGTGCATCCATGGGGATGCGGATGGGTCCCAAAATTGGCTTCAAAAGTGTGGCCATCTCAAAAGCTGACGGCATTACCGTACCCGAAGGATACATTGCGCATGTCATTGCACCTTGGGGCGATCCAGTTGGCATCGTGGGCCAAAACCATGCCTTCAAAGACGACGCCAGCAATTCAGCGGACGAACAAGAAGCACAGTTGGGCATGCACCACGACGGCATCCACTACTATGCCCTTGATGGCTCTAAGCGCGGCCTCTTGGCCATGAACCATGAATACGTCGACCATGGCTTGCTCTTTAAAGATGGCATGGCCAATTGGCGCGCCGATAAAGTGCGCAAGTCACAAGCCGCACACGGCGTTTCTGTCATTGAAGTACAAGACAAAGGTGGCCAATGGGAGGTGGTCAGCCCATCCAAATATGCACGCCGCATTACCACCAACACACGCACTGAATTGAGCGGTCCTGCGGCCGGTCATGCCATGCTGCAAACTGCAGCCGACCCGGCAGGCAAAGTGGTACTGGGTACGTTGAACAACTGCGCCAGTGGCATCACACCTTGGGGCACTTACCTCACCTCTGAAGAAAACTTCATGGTTTACTTTAACGGTGGTGACGCACTGACGCCGCACGAGCGTCGCTGGGGTTTGAGAAAAGGTGGCGTGGGCTATCGCTGGCACGAGCACGACGCTCGCTTTGATGCAGTCAAAAACCCCAACGAACCCAATCGATTTGGATGGATTGTTGAAATCGATCCCCAAAACCCCAATGCCACGCCCATGAAGCGCACAGCCATGGGCCGCGGCGCACACGAAGGTGCAACGGTTGCTGTGACCAAAGACAACCGTGCTGTGGTGTACATGGGTGAAGATGCTCGTTTTGAATACATCTACAAATTTGTCAGCCGCGACGCCATCAAGCCCGGCGGCGCAGCAGCCAACGCCACATTGCTAGACCACGGCACACTGTATGTGGCCAAGTTCAATGCCGATGGCAAAGGCCAGTGGCTTGCTTTGGCGCACGGGCAAGGCCCGTTGTCAGCAGCCAATGGCTTTGCCGATCAGGGCGAAGTGCTGATTAAATCTCGCCAAGCCAGTGACCTTTTGGGTGCCACCAAAATGGACCGCCCAGAATGGATTGCCATCGACAAAGAAGGCTGGGTGTACGCCACACTGACCAACAACAGCAACCGCGGAGCAGACAAGCAACCCGCTGTAGATGCTGCCAACCCACGCGCCAACAACACACAAGGCAACATCATTCGTTGGAAAGAAGACGTCGATTTTCATGCCACTACGTTTGCGTGGAACCATTTCATCATGGCTGGCGACCCTACATTGGACCGCACAGAGGCTAAAGGCAACATCAAGGGCGACATGTTCTCTTGCCCAGATGGTTTATGGGTTGACGGCCGTGGCCTGATGTGGATTCAGTGCGACATGTCAACCGCTGCCATGGGCAAAGGCGATCTCAAAAACTTTGGCAACAACATGATGTTGGCAGCCGACGTACAAACAGGTGAAGTTCGCCGCTTCTTGGTGGGCCCTGCGGGTTGCGAAATCACAGGGGTCACAGAAACGCCTGACGGCAAAACCATGTTCCTGAACATTCAGCACCCAGGCGAACCAGCCAGCGAACAAACCAACCCTGCCAACCCGCGCGCTATTTCCAACTGGCCTGATCAAAAGCCAACGGGCCGCCCTCGCTCGGCGACTGTGGTGGTTAGAAAGTTAGATGGCGGCATCATAGGAACCTAAGTCAGATAGGCATTAGGGAATGCCTGATCTGGACAAGCTATTTTTCGAACCTCAAAATGATCTGCTCATTTACAGAGGAGAGAGCATGTCCATTTCACGTCGTGATGTTTTACAAATGGCCAGTGTGGCCAGTTTGCTCAGCGCTGCAGGTCAACAAGCTTGGGCGCAAGCGCAACTAGAGAGTTTGAAAATTGTCACAGGCTTCCCACCGGGCGGTACTTCCGATGCCATTTGTCGACGCGTGTCTGAAAAAATTGCACCCTCTGCTTATACCAAGGCTGCATTTGTAGAAAACAAAACGGGTGCAGGCGGTCAGATTGCGGTGCAGTTTGTACGCAATGCACCCGCCGATGGTGCAACAGTTTTGCAGACACCCATGTCCATGCTGGGCATCTATCCGCATATTTACAAGAAGCTGCCATACGATCCAGTGGGAGATTTGTCGCCAGTGTCCTTGGGCGCTGTTTTCGACTTCGGCTTTGCAGTTGGCCCGATGGTGCCTGCTTCTGTTAGAAACATTCCCGATTTTCTGGCCTGGTGCAAGGCCAATCCTATGTTGGCCAACTTCGGTTCGCCAGCGGCAGGCTCTACGCCCCACTTCATCGGCGCCTTGCTAGGAAGAGAAGGCAATGTAGATTTGAAACACGTAGCTTTCAGGGGCACACAACCTGCCATTTTGGACATGATCGGCGGACAAATTGCAGCCGTGTCTGGGCCCATTGGCGAATTTACGCAGCACGTGGCAGCGGGCAAATGCCGTCTGCTGGCGGCCTCTGGTGCTAAGCGCAGTCAATTCGCACCCAATACCCCCACCTTGGTGGAGCAAGGTATGAAGGGCTTTGTTTACGACGAATGGTTTGGCTTTTATGTGCCATCAAAAACACCGGTAGATGTAATCAACCGTCTGAATGCAGCCATGCGCGTTGCATTGGCAGCGCCAGAAACCGTCAACGGCATGGCCATGATGGGCTTGGTGGCACAGTCATCGAGTCCAGCTGAATTGGCTGCAAGACTGAAAGCCGACACTGAACTCTGGGGCCCCTTGGTCAAGACCATTGGATTTTCAGCAGATGCATAATCCAACGGAGAAACGAATGTTGATTTAAGCCCAATGTAAACAATCCATGAAAAAAGCGCTTTCGAGAATTCGCAAGCGCTTTTTCAATATGCAAATATGACTCTTCAAGGCACTAGGCGAAAGATCACATACGTTACCGCCTACGAGGCCATCGCATTCTTGTTCGGTACGCTTGGATTTTTTAGCTTCAGCGACAGCAGCCTCGAGCGTGCAAGTGCACTGGCTGTTTTCGCTTCACTTTTTGCGGTGTGCTGGAATTTTGCTTACAACGCCATGTTCGAGCACTGGGAGTCACAAAGCATAAAGCGTGGTCGCGGCTTCGGACGTCGCGTTTTGCATGCGGTGGGTTTTGAACTTGGCTTTCTGGTGGTGCTGCTGCCAACAGCAGCATGGTGGCTAGACATCAGCTACCTGCGATCCTTCACAGTCAACCTAGGTTTGAACATTTTCTTTTTTGTCTATACCTTTGCTTTTACGTGGTGCTTTGATCGCGTGTTTGGTTTGCCAGCATCAGCAGCGATGCCTCATGACGCATGAACTGAATAAAGGGATTTGAAAATAAAAGCATGAGTTGGGTTTTGTATCAAACAGCCTATTCATGTTGAGCCGATATCAATCAAAAAACGGTTACGAAGCTTCTGTTGAAGTGCAACTCATATCATTTTATTTAGTACTAATTTATTTGAAAATATTAAAATTTTAGGAAGTTCGGCATGAGGCGTCTTTAGGCTTGTAGGTTTTAAACTTTTATCCTAGCCAATACATCTGCAGGCTCTGCTCTAACTCTGTAATCTGCCTCCACATGCGCATAAATTATTTTGCCATCACGACCGATGACATAGGTAGCAGGCAAAGGTAAAACCCAACGCCCATTGCCATTGACTACGGACAAGTCATTGCCAAAACTCTTGTAAAGATCAATCAAATTTTCTGGCATTTCAAAAGCAATTCCAAAGGCCTTGGCTACTTCAAGATTTGTATCACTCAGAACTGTAAATTGCAGCTGATTCTTTTCAGCTGTAGACAATGAGCTATCGGCAGTTTGGGGGGAAATTGCAACCAGACCCGCACCAAGTTGTTTGAGTGAGTCCAAATGTGTTTGCCAAGCTCGAAGTTCCAAATTGCAATATGGACACCAACCACCGCGATAAAATACCACAACTAAAGTTTCTTTCTGCCACAGATCGGACAAGTTAACTTTGTGTCCTGTCATGTCTAGCAGCGAAACGCTAGGCGCATTCACACCACTTTGAAGTGCCGTATGTTCTATTCCTGAGGCCTTAAGGTCTGCGGTTGCGCCCTCCATCAAAGCTGTTCTCTCTGGCGCTGATTTTTTGATTGAAGCCGCTTTATAGTCACTCAGCTGTTGTGCCAACGAAATATTTTCCATATAGATACTCAAAAATTAAAAAATAACCATTCAAAAAGAAGAGCTCATTTCAATAGCGCCAATGACACCAAGACTGAATTGAGATCAGAACCTGTAAAGGTAGGTTGCGGCGTTAGCGCTTCAAACGGCAGACCTTGACGATTGACCCAGTGAGTTTGAAATCCAAACCATGTGGCACCCAACGCATCCCAAGCATTGCTGGAAACAAACAAGACTTCGTCTTTACGAGCAGGTATGGTTTTTTGCACCAAACCATAGCTTTCTGGTGTAGTTTTGAACAAGCGAATAGGATCAACAGAAATGACATGGTCTAATACATTTTGCATGCCTGCACTGTTTACAGCGGAGGTCAACATGTCCATGCTGCCGTTAGAAAGAATTGCCGTGGTCAAGCCTTGCGCCTTGATTTTTTCTAGCACTGCCAAATTTTCAGGAAAAGCTTTGAGTTTTGCATATTGGGCCATGAGCTGCTCAATTTGACCATCTTGATGCTCTAAATTGAGTCGGTTAAGTGTGTACGTCAATGACAGTTGCGTGAGTTCCCAAAAGGGTCTGAAGTATTGACTGCCCGCCGTATTGTGCGGATCAGACTGGGTAATCAAACGCGTATATTCAATTTGCTTGTCACGCCACTTCACAGCAATATCTGCACCATGGCCAGGATAAAGAGAATCGGCTAACACCTGGATGGAATAGACATCGAACAAGGTGCCATAGGCATCAAAAACAACCGCTTTAACTTGCATAAATTCAACCTTATTGATATCAAGATGACTGATATTGCATATGACTTGATTGTGTCTATCAAACCTTGAGCCGTTCGTTAGAGGGGAAAAGCATCTTTCGCGCCTCAGCATCCACTTCGGTTTTGAAAGTGAACTGTGTCTTCAAAGCTTCGGCTCGTTGTGCTGCTGGACGCGCATTAATTTCATCGAGTAAACGCTTGACGTGAGGCAGTTTTTCCCAAGCTTGTGCACCCAGTACAAAGGGCGCAACACGCGCCCAACCCCAAACTGACATGTCGACGATGGAATAGTCATTGCCCATCATGTAGGGTTGAGCGGCCAACACATCATTGATGATGTGCCAATGGCGCCAGGCTTCGAAATCGTAACGATTGACGGCATATTCTTGTGGCTGTGGTGCAAAGTGTTTGAAGTGAACGGCCTGACCACAATAAGGACCAATGCCCGTCGCAACAAACATTAACCATGAATACATCTCGGCCTTATTCTGGGGTGTATTGGCAGGCAAAAATTTACCCGTTTTTTCTGCCAAATAAATCAGCATGGCATTGCTGTCGAAAACGCGAATATCGCCATCTTGCATGGCTGGCGTTTTGGCATTGGGATTAATGGCCTTAAAGGTATCTGAATGCTGCTCACCCTTGCGAGTGTCAACAGGAATTAGCTCGTAGGGCTCTCCTGTCTCCTCAAGGTACAGCGCTATCTTCAATGGATTGGGAGAAGGATGAAAATAAAACTTGATCATGGAAAGCTCCTTGTGGGAATGATTGAAATGAAAAACCTAAATGAATGCCAGCCAAATACCAAGCGGTAAAAACACCAAACTCAATAAGTGACCGACGATAACTGTCGATGCCACTTTGTTGGGTTCCACTTGAAATTTGTCTGCAAGCAGGTAATTAAAAACTGCCGAAGGCAAGCAAGCAAACAGAATTAAAGCGCCACGTTCGATGCCTTGCAGTGGTGAAATCCAAAGCGCAATTAGTACAGCCGTTAGTCTAATGACCACGATCAGGACACCTGAGCGAACACCCACCCAAACATCTGAAACTTGGCTGCTTGCAAGTCGTGCACCGAGTGACATCAACATCATGGGTACCAAAACACTACCAATCATGGTGCAAGAAGTTTGAACCCATTCAGGCAAGCTGACCTGCCACTGAGAACTGGCAACGCCCATCACAGTGGCCCACAAAAGTGGGTTGGCATACACCATCCGCCAGTCAACTTTGCCACTCATCAAACCGGCTCCTAAGGTGAAATGCAACACATTGGACATCACCAAAAGAACCACTGCGGGTGCCATGCCCTCGGGCCCGTAAGCAAGCGCAATCAAAGGAATCCCAATGGGCCCTACATTGGTAAACATGGCACAAGGTAAAAAAGCTTGCAGTGTTGAACCAGAAAGCTTCACCAAAGGCCAAGCGATCAAACCGCTCAGAAATATGGCCAACACTGACGCCCCCGTGAACGACAAAGCTGCAATGGGGTCAAACGTTTTGGCGGACAGAGAAATAAAAATCAGCACTGGCAACGCAACGTCCACGACCAATTTATTGGCCCCACCCAGGTCAGGATTGACGCGACGGCTGTAGAGAAATCCAACAAGCACGAGCGTGAAAATTGGCAATGTGATGGATATGATTTTTAAAAACATAGTGCCCGACTTGCAATTGAATAAGACCTAAGAACTTGCATTCTCTTGTACTTTACGCAACAATACGTACATATATTTTTGCAAATCGTACAAATGGAAGCCCCTAGATTGGATCGTCTCTCGGCCTTGCTTGAAGGTCTTAGCCCCAAGGTGACGCTTGCTGCCAACCCCACTGGGTTTTCAATGCATGATTCTGTGCAAACTGCTTCGGACTCAGCAAAATTTGACATCGAAAATTTGACAATGTTGGTCTGTCCTTCAGGTTACTTACTTGAGAAAAACATAGCAGCTACTCAGCAATGTTTCATGAGTTTCGAAGTTGAGTTTGAGGGGCCTATGAGGCAAAGCTTTTTGTCCGAGTTGTCTCGCCCCATCACCATTGGCATGAAGGATGCCGACCCCTCGCTGACACAAGTCATTGCGTTACTGGCCAATGAAATGCAAGCCAGTCGGTGTGGACAACCACTCTTCATGAACCGAGCCGGTGAAATCTTGTTAATCAGTTTAATGAGGCATCTAACTTCGCGCCCTCAACTAGGCAAAGGTCTTTTCCACGCATTGTCCGACCCTCGCATTGCCAAAAGCTTGGTGGCCATGCATTCAAAACCTGGTCACCGTTGGACTTTGGATGGTTTGGCGCAATTGGCAGGCATGTCGAGAACATCTTTTGCAAATAATTTCAAAGATGCCATGCAAGTTTCGCCTGGAAAGTATTTAGAAAATTTGCGATTAGCAATTGCCCGCCAATTGACGCAAAATGGCATTGGGCTGAAACAGGTTGCCACTAAAACCGGATATGCAAGCCCCTCTACTTTGTCCAGAGCGCTTAGCCGTTTCAATTGAGAAGCTTATCGATAAACAGCTCACAAAGCTATTGTTTAGAAGCTGTTAAATCTGCCGACCCAATGTATTCTTTAAATTGCTTGCACCAGATCAAAACACTTTTGACCTCATTGATATCGGTGGTTTGCAAAGGATAGTAACTGGCTCCGTTTGGCTTTACCAAGCGCCCTACTTCTACTTGCTTGCTGCTAAATTCTTCGTTGTCCTTGATCGCAGGACCATTGCTAAAGTAAACATGATAGTCAGGCCCTGGACTGGACCGAAAGTCTTCTCCAGATTGCAAATACAACTGTTGCCCAAGCTTCACAAGCGTCCAAGTGCCAGACGAGTTATGCACCAAGTCTTGTCCTTTTGCTTTGGTATCAATTGTGCCTAATTTTAAAATTTGACCTTCAATTTTTTGATTCGCTGAAAGACGCGATTTAAGGTCTTGCACATGGCCACGGATTGCATCCAATACCTGTGCATTCAAAGCCTGATGGCTGCACAAAATGATTGAAACAACGCAAAAAGATATTTTTTTCACAATGACCTGCTTTCTTGAAATGGAGCCTTAAATGAAAAGTGGAACGGCTTATCCGTACGACTGTTCACTTAGGCAAATGAATGCAGCCCAATAGCATTTCCTTCACTGTCACCAATGATTGAAATGAACCCGTTTGGGCCAATGCTGAATTTAGATTTGAAGACTTGACCGCCCTTGTCTAAGGCAAGTTTTTCTTGAATCGAACAATCATCACAAGAAAAATAAATGAGGACGCCATCAGTGGATGGCAACTTCATCGGATGTTGAATCAGTGCGCCATTGGCGCCATGGGAATTCATATCACCTGTGAACGCCATCATTTTTGTCGATGGATCTCCACTGGGTAACTCAGACAATTTTTGATTGAAAACATATTCGTAAAAATTGCATGCACGCACCATGTCAGCGACATGAATTTCAAACCAACCAATTGGATTTTTTAATGTAGTCATAGAGTTCACAAGTTTGGGTAACTTGAAATCTGTGTTGCTCACGTAGCGTGAGCATATTCACTTTCGTAAGCGAAAGATATTCTTTTTTTTCCCCTCAAACCTGTACTGAGGAATCAAGAAATTTGAGACGAAAAAAATGCTTCCATGGGAAGCATACAGAGAAGTTCTAAAAATTGATACCTGAAGACCACCTAAGGTATTGATAGTCTTCAGGATTTTATGTTGTGGTGGGCAGTACAAGTTTCGAACTTGTGACCCCTGCAGTGTGAATGCAGTGCTCTACCCCTGAGCTAACCGCCCTATCGCTTTTCAGCGTAGCCTTAAATTATGCCACAAATTTCAAGACGAAGCTTCTAGCTGGCGCCAGAGGGTTTTGCCGCCGCTGGCTTTGTCCAGTTGGGCCAGTTGCTCTTGGTGTGCGGCCTGCTCTTGGGCATTGGCCTGAATTACTGGCAAAACGAAACCCGACAGGTCGACAGATTCAACGGACCCTGTTTGGCCCTCTTCGCCGCCTGCATCAATTAGCAAGGCTTCTTGACCCCGCGTCAGGTTGATGTACACGTCTGCCAGCAACTCTGCATCGAGCAAGGCGCCATGTAGGGTGCGGCCAGAATTGTCAACGCCCAGGCGGTCGCATAGCGCATCGAGGCTGTTGCGCTTGCCTGGGTACATTTGCTTGGCCATGACCAAGGTGTCGACCACGCCCTCGACGTAAGTCGTGAAGGGCTTCTGCCCTGCTAGCTCGAGTTCTTTGTTTAAAAAACCGACGTCAAAAGCAGCGTTGTGAATGATGATTTCGGCGCCCTGCACATAGTCCAGAATTTCTTGAACCACGTCTTTGAATTTGGGCTTGTCGCGCAAAAACTCGTTGCTGATGCCGTGCACTTTGAGCGCATCTTCGTGGCTGTCGCGGCCAGGATTGAAATAGAAATGCAGGTTGTTGCCTGTGAGCTTGCGGTTAACCAGCTCGACGCAGCCCAACTCGATGACGCGGTCGCCGCCTTCAGCAGAAAGACCAGTGGTTTCGGTGTCTAGAAATAATTGGCGCATGGACTAACTTTAATCTGAAAACTAGCGCTCAGTCTTTCAATGGTTCTCTTTGGCGTGATTGATGGTGTATTTGGGAATTTCAATGACCAAGTCTTGCTTACCCAAAAACGCTTGGCAGCTCAAACGTGAGTTGGGCTCTAAGCCCCAGGCGCGGTCTAGCAAGTCTTCTTCGGTTTCTTCGGCTTCATTCAGGCTGTTCAAGCCCTCGCGCACGATGACGTGGCAAGTGGTGCAAGCACAACTCATGTCGCAAGCGTGCTCAATGTTGATTTTGTTGTCAAGCAGGGCTTCGCAAATGCTGGTTCCGGCAGGCGCAGAAATTTGAGCCCCAGTTGGGCAGTATTCAGCGTGCGGCAAAATTTTAATGACTGGCATGTTGTTCTTTAACTAACGGTCTGATGTTCTGGTGACACGGCTTTGAGAAAGGCTCTCAAAGACTCTGAATGTTTTGGCCCGAAAGGGCCTTTTGAATGCTGTGGTTCATGCGCTCTGCGGCAAATGCTTCAGTGGCTTTGGCCAAGGCTTCTGTGGCATCTTCTACCGCCTGGGCCTCTAAGGCCGTATCAACTGTGTGGCGCAACGCTTTCATGAGCGACTCAATGTGCGCGCGATCTTCGGCGTTCAACAATTGGCCATCAGCATTCAACGCACTTTGAGTGGCCAGCAACATGCGGTCGCCATCCACACGCGCTTCGACCAAGGCACGGGCCTTCATGTCCACTTCGGCTGTTGTAAAACTGTCTTGCAACATTTGGGCGATTTGATCGTCACTTAAACCATAGGATGGTTTGACATCGATCTTGGCTTCTACGCCACTGATTTGTTCTTTGGCAGCCACACTGAGCAAGCCATCTGCATCGACCGTAAACGTCACACGAATGCGCGCGGCACCAGCGGCCATGGGTGGAATGCCACGCAACTCAAAGCGTGCCAAGCTGCGGCAATCCACCACCAAATCGCGTTCGCCCTGCAACACATGCAAGGCTAATGCGGTTTGACCATCTTGGTAAGTTGTAAAGTCTTGGGCCATGGCCGTGGGTATGGTCTGGTTGCGCGGAATGATGCGCTCGACCAAGCCGCCCATGGTTTCAATGCCCAAGGACAAAGGAATGACATCGAGCAACAACAAATCGCCAGCAGCATCGTTACCCGCCAATTGATTGGCTTGTATGGCAGCACCCAAGGCCACCACTTCGTCGGGATTCAAATTGTTCAATGGCGGTTGACCAAAGAAGGCCGCCACAGCTTCTTGCACTTGGGGCATGCGCGTGGAGCCGCCCACCATCACCACACCTTGAATCTCGTCGGCTTTGACTTTGGCATCGCGCAAGGCTTTTTTGACAGCAGTCATGCAACGCGCGGTAAGCGCGGCCGTGGCTTCTTCAAATTGGGACCGCGAAACTTTCACTTCATGAGATTGATCGGCATGCGTCCATGTGAGTGCCACTTCGGATGCAGAAGTCAGGGCTTCTTTGGCAGCACGCGCTGCGGCTTTCAAACGGGTTTTGTCTTCAGCGCTCAAATTGCCTTGCACTTCAGACAAGCCTATCGATGCCAGTGCGGCATCGGCCAATGCATGGTCGTAATCGTCACCGCCTAAAGCGGAATCACCGCCGGTGGCCATGACTTCAAACACACCGCGCGTTAAACGGACTTCAAACACACCGCGCGTTAAACGTAAAACAGAAATATCAAAAGTGCCGCCGCCCAAATCGAACACGGCATAAATGCCTTCGCTGGCATTGTCCAAGCCATAGGCAATGGCCGCAGCTGTGGGTTCATTGATGAGACGCAAAACGTTGATGCCAGCCATTTGCGCAGCATCTTTGGTAGCTTGGCGCTGGGCATCGTCAAAGTACGCGGGCACTGTAATCACGGCGCCGTGCAAGTCGTCGTTGAACGTGTCTTCTGCGCGATAACGCAGTGTGGCCAAAATTTCGGCGCTCACTTCAACTGGCGACTTTTTACCCTGCACTGTTTGGATGGATAACATGCCTTTGCCAGCGTTGCCTTCAGGCGTGACAAACTTGTAAGGCAACTTTTCTGGATTGGCAATGTCAGACAAGCTGCGACCCATGAAGCGTTTTACAGAGGCCAAGGTATTCTCTGGATCTTGCGCGGCATTGGCCACGGCTTCGTGACCAATTTGACGGCCTTGTCCTGGCAAGTAGCGAACCACCGAAGGCAAGATCACCTGACCTTTGTCATCGGGCAAGCACTCGGCCACGCCATTGCGAACAGAGGCTACCAAGGAGTGCGTCGTACCCAAGTCAATGCCCACAGCGATACGCCGTTGGTGCGGATCCGGTGCCTGACCGGGTTCTGAAATTTGCAAAAGTGCCATGACTTACTTCTAATTCTTTTGTTCAGCTACAAGCGTCGAGTTGGTGTTGCACTTCTTGTGCAAATTTTTCGATGAACATGAGCGCCCTCACCTGACCCACAGCCGCCGAGAAGTTTTGATCTGCATCGATGAGAGAAGCAATCTGCTTCAAAGACGAAGCATGTGACGCATCGACCTCATATAGCAACTTTTCTAAACCCTCAATTTTAGAGTCGACAACTTTGATGGCTTTGCAATCGTCCAGCGCTTCACGCCATTCCATTTGTTGCATCAAAAATGCAGGCGGCATGCTGGTGTTGTTTTCTGCGTTGACTGCTGCGCCATTCAACTCACACAAGTAAGCCGCACGTTTGAGTGGATCTTTGAGCCGGTTGTAGGCTTCATTGATGCGCACAGACCATTGCATGGCAATACGTTGCGCGGCTGCGCCTTCGGAGGCAAAGCGATCGGGGTGTGCTTCGCGTTGCAATGATTTCCACTGCAAATCGAGTTGCCCACGGTCTAATGAAAAAGCTGCTGGCAGGCCAAACAGCTCAAAGTCTGATGCCTGCAGGGATATCACACGCGGAACGATTCGCCACAGCCGCAGCGATCGCGTTCATTGGGATTGTTAAAACGGAAACCTTCGTTCAAGCCTTCGCGCACAAAGTCGAGCTGTGTGCCATCGATATAAGCCAAGCTTTTGGGATCGATGAGCACCTTCACGCCATGGTCTTCGAAGACCACGTCTTCGGGCGCTACTTCGTCGACGTATTCGAGTTTGTAAGCCAGGCCAGAGCAGCCGGTGGTTTTAACGCCCAAGCGAACACCCACGCCTTTGCCGCGTTTGGTGATGTAGCGCGACACATGCCGTGCTGCAGCTTCAGTCAGTGATATGGCCATGATGTATTTCTAGCAAAGGCCAATTAAGCCGCTGCGTGTTTCTTCTTGTAGTCTTCAACGGCTGCTTTGATGGCGTCTTCTGCCAAGATAGAGCAGTGAATTTTGACGGGCGGCAAAGCCAACTCTTCAGCAATTTCGCTGTTCTTGAGCGCAGCTGCTTGGTCCAAAGTTTTGCCCTTGACCCACTCGGTCACGAGAGAGCTAGAAGCAATGGCAGAACCGCAACCGTAAGTTTTAAAACGGGCATCTTCAATGACGCCTGTGGCTGGGTTGACTTTAATTTGCAACTTCATCACGTCGCCGCAAGCAGGCGCGCCCACCATACCGGTGCCCACGTCTTCGTCGCCCTTTTCAAAGGAGCCCACGTTGCGGGGGTTTTCGTAATGATCAACAACTTTTTCGCTGTAAGCCATGGTGTTACTTCCTTAATCTGTTCTTGAACG
>JBEDKQ010000043.1:0-19421 GCA_041172085.1 Pseudomonadota bacterium
CTTCTTTAGCAATTCGCCCTTCGATGGTCGGCAATGGTCCGATCATCGAACTTCATCTCGGCACTGCGCAATTGACGGTGCTTTGTCGCCCTGCCGCGCATTCTGGCGCGCCACATTTTGAATGAACTGGCCGTCAGTTCGGCGCGCATGATTTTGATCACACCAGGCTCCGTCACACCCGTTCTTTCATAGATCGTCTCAAACGTGGTGCGATCTTCCCAAGCCATCTGAATGACCGCAGAGATGTCTCCGAGACTCAAGGGTACAGAAGATTCAAGTGATTTAGGCATGCAAGTTTTGATTCAATTTTCAATGTCGGACTGAACAAGTCTATTATCAATTCGACCTGCACCCGCCTGCAGGTCCAAGCTTGAATAGCCCCATGAAGACCACGCTCAAGGGACAACAACGTCTAACTTGTATCATGTGCCTGTTGGGCCCGCTGGGGCCAATCTTCAGGACTTCAAGATGCCAGTCACCCAGAACCATTTGTCTGACACCCAAGTAACGCAAGACGCCATCGCAAGCTTTGCGCACGCCAACGACCCGCGCATGGCCCATGTCATGGGACTCTTGGTCAAGCACTTACATGCCTTTGTGGCCGAATCACATTTAACCAAAGCGGAATGGTTGAAAGGCTTGGCGTTCTTAACGGCCGCAGCCAAAATTACGACGGACGAGCGCAATGAGTTCAGCTTATTCTCCGACATCATGGGCATTTCATCGATGGTGGACGTGGTTTCTCAACCCCCTGGCGGCACACCCAGCAGTGTTTTAGGCCCTTTTCACAACCACGACTCACATGTTCGTCCCAATGGTTGCGATTTGACCAATGGGCAAGCGGGTGAGCGGGTTTGGCTGCATGGTCGCGTGTCGGACGTCAATCAGCAACCTGTTGCACATGCCCAAATTGATTTTTGGCAGAACGCAGACAATGGTTTGTACCCAGCGCAAGACTCAGCGCAAGACCCCCAGAACTTACGCTGCAAAATAGTTTGTGACGAAAAAGGTGAATTTAATTTACTCACCATTCGCCCCCATCCTTACACCGTCCCCACGGACGGCCCCGTGGGCGCATTGCTGGCAGCCAGCAATCGCAGCATTTGGCGACCAGCGCACTTTCACATCATTGTCAGCGCGCCTGGTTACGTCGGGTTGGTCACAGAATTGTTTCCTGCTGGGTCCGCTTACATTGACAATGACACCGTGTTTGGGGTTCGCCCAGGACTGATCGTAGACATGAAAGCTTGCCATGATGCTGAAGTCGCAAAACGTTTTGGGCTGACGACGCCTTTCAATGAAGTGACATTTGATTTTTGTTTGGTGAAACAAGATTAAGTTTTCGGCAATTCCAATGAACAGGAGACAACGTGATGATTAAAACTTTAAGATTAGCCTTGGTCTGCGGCCTCTTGGCCTGCACACAAATCACAAGCTGGGCGCAAAGTGAATGGCCCAAAGCAAAACCGGTCACTCTGTTGGTGGCCTTTGCGCCAGGATCCTCTACTGACATTGTGGCGCGCTCATTGACGCAAAAACTGAATGAAATCACGGGCGGCAATTTCATCGTAGACAACAAGGGTGGCGCCGGCGGCAACATTGCAACAACCCAAGTTAAACGTTCTGCACCCGATGGCTACACCATCTTGGTTCACAGCGTTGCTTTCGCAGTCAACCCTTCGCTCTACGCAGATGCGGGATATGACGCACTCAAAGATTTTGTGCCCGTCACTTTGGGGCCTAAAACACCCAACATCTTCACCGTGAATCCCAGCGTGCCTGTCAAGACTTTGCCTGAATTGGTAGAGGCCGTCAAAAAGACCCCTTTCAACTATGCATCTTCGGGCATTGGAACCACCACACACCTGTCCATGGAACGCCTGAAAACTGCGGCGAAGATTGAAATTGTCCACGTGCCATACCAACCTGCTGCAGCCATCAATGCAGTCGTCGCTGGACACACCCAAATTGCGTCTACCTCGATGCCACCCGCAGTACCCATGATCAAATCGGGGAAGTTAAAAGCCATTGCAGTAACCAGCGCTACACGCTCGCCCTTGTTACCCGATGTGCCGTCCATCACAGAATTTGGTTACAAAGAATTTGACGATTACACATGGTTCGGTTTCTTTGCACCTGCTGGAACACCACCCGATGTGGTCAGCAAACTCAATGCCGCCATCAATCGGGCAATGGCTTCGGCAGAAGTTGTAGACCGATTTGCGCAACTGGGTATGGCCAGCAACCCAAACTCGGTCATTGAGTTTGGAAACTTTCTGAAAGCAGAAGTACCGAAATGGGCAGCCGTGGTCAAAAGCTCTGGCGCCAAAGCAGACTGATCAATCGCCTACAGATTTCAAAAGTTTAGGACCCATGACGTTATGAAGACCTCGTTCAAAGGCAACAAACAAGGTCTTCCGAGCAAGCCCTGCACCGTGTGCGGGCGCGACATGACCTGGCGCAAAGCATGGGCTAAGAACTGGGATCAGGTTTTGTATTGTTCTGAAGCTTGTCGCAAGAACAAGCCCCACAACTCACAAGTTGTTAAAAATGCATAAGCCAATACGTCACCTGGTCTTGGTCCTTGGAGATCAATTGAACTTGGATGCCTCTGCCTTGACAGACTTTGATCCAAGTCAAGATGCCATTTGGATGGCAGAAGTGATGGAAGAGTCCACGCATGTGCCCTCCTCTAAGCAGCGCACCACTTTGTTTTTGAGTGCCATGCGTCACTTTGCGCAAACACTCAAAGACAAGCATTGGTCAGTGTGCTACACACACTTAGACGACGCAGGCAACACAGGCACCTTGGCTGGTGAACTTGAAAAAGCCATGCAAAAACTCAAGCCACAACAACTGGTCATGACGGCGCCAGGTGAGTGGCGCGTCTTGCAAAGTTTGCGCGCCATGGCCAAGCAACAGGGTCTACCCCTTGAAGTACGAGACGATTCGCACTTTTTTAGCACCGTGCGTGATTTTGCTGCGCATGCCAATGGTCGCAAGCAATTGCGACAAGAATTTTTCTACCGCGAGCTTCGCCAAAAGACAGGCATCCTGATGGATGGCAAAAAGCCAGTGGGTGGCCAGTGGAACTTTGACGAAGACAACCGCGGTAGTTTTGGCAAGCAAGGCCCTGGCATGTTGCCGGCGCCACTTCGATTTGAGCCTGACGACATCACTTTGAATGTGATGGCCTTGGTCAAAGACAAATTGAATCAAAACCCTGGCGCGCTCAACAGCTTTGGTTGGCCCGTCACCCGGCATCAAGCATTGCTGGCGCTGAACAGTTTCATACAACATCGCCTGCCTTCTTTTGGCTTGTACCAAGATGCCATGTGGGAAGGTGAAGTTTGGTTGTACCACTCTCACATTTCAAGCTCGCTAAATTTGAAACTTCTCAATCCCAGAGAAGTGGTTGACGCAGCCGAAAAGGCCTACCAACAAGGCCTTGTGCCTTTGCCTGCGGCAGAGGGCTTCATCAGGCAAGTCTTGGGTTGGCGAGAATATGTACGCGGCATTTACTGGACTCAAATGCCCGAGTACCTAGCGCGCAATGAAATGCAGGCCTCAGCCAAACTGCCCGCATTTTATTGGACAGGCAACACTGACATGGCTTGCCTGCAAGATGCCATACATCAAACGCTAGAACACGGATATGCCCACCACATCCAACGCCTGATGGTCACGGGCTTGTATGCCTTGCTTTTGGGCGTCGCGCCAAAAGAAGTCCATGAATGGTATTTGAGCGTCTATGTAGATGCGGTGGAATGGGTCGAATTGCCCAACACATTGGGTATGAGCCAGTTTGCCGATGGCGGCGTCATGGCCAGCAAGCCTTATGTGGCCAGTGGCAAATACATCGACCGCATGAGCAACCACTGCAAGGCTTGCAAATTCAATCCAGCGCTGGCCACAGGAAATACGGCTTGCCCCTTCACCACCTTGTATTGGGATTACCTGAACAGGCATGTCGACACCTTGGCCAAAAATCCCCGTATGCTGATGCAATTGAAAAATTTGAATCGCTTGTCGGATGAAACTCGCACAGCGATTGCCAGCCAAGCCAACGCGCTTAAAAATTCTCTATAAAGTCAAGACATGACCCATTTTTACGAACCCCGCCTAGGCCACCCCTTCAAGCACGACCCCTTCAACGCCATCGTAGGTCCGCGCCCTATTGGCTGGATCTCTTCCCAAAGTGCCGATGGCATTTTGAATTTGGCGCCCTACAGTTTTTTCAACGCCTTTAACTACGTGCCACCCCTGATTGGCTTTTCTAGCATTGGCCGCAAAGACTCGCTCAACAACATTGAAGCCACTGGCGAATTTGTTTGGAATTTGGTCACGCAACCCCAAGTGGAAGCGATGAACCAAACATGCAAAGCAGTGGCGCCAGAGGTCAATGAATTTGAGATTGCAGGCCTCTGCACAGCGCCATCTCGCTTGATCAAGGTGCCGCGTGTGGCACAAAGCCCCGTAAGCTTTGAGTGCAAGTGCACTCAGATTTTGCAAATGAAAAATCTACAAGGCGAACCGATAGAAACGTGGATGGTGTTTGGCGAAGTGATTGGCGTACACATTGAAGAACGCTTGATCAGTGATGGCATTTATGACACGGCCAACGCACAACATGTGATGCGGGGCGGCGGGCCAGCCGATTACTTCAGAATTGGGCCAGAACAGTTGTTCAAAATTTACCGCCCCCAAAACTGAGTGAATTGACAGACTTTATCAATGAGAATATTGCTTCAGCAATGCGTCTCTTTTGACAGGATCGATGTTAATTTTGGTCATGTCACCATTGATGTGCGGCAAGGCCAATAATCGTGGGTCCATCACCTTGAACCACCAAGTTGGAATGTAGGCCACCGGATACATGCCAAAGTAACCGCTGGGCAATTGCGGCAAGTTTTCAAAATTGCGAAGTGCTTGGTAACGCCTAGAGGGAAAAGCATGGTGATCAGAGTGCCTTTGCAAATGAAACAGTGTGAGGTTTGAGACCACATGGTTGGCGTTCCACGAGTGATGCGGTTTGGGTGTTTCGTACTTGCCGCTGGGCAATTTGTCGCGCAACAAACCGTAGTGCTCGATGTAGTTGGCCGATGTCAGCTGCCACCAAGCAATGAAGTTGTGAAGCATTAAAAAGGGCACCATGACCCAGCCAAATGCATAAACAAGTCCAAATTGCAAAGTAGCCGCAATGGCATACGACTGCAGCATGGTGTTGTGCATACCCCAAACAGCCTGACCTTTTTGGGTGAGGCGAGCAGATTCAATTTGCCAAGCACGTCGCACCCCGCCTGGTAATTCACGCATGGCAAACCGGTAGATGCTCTCGCCCATTCGTGAACTGGCATGGTCTTCTGGTGTGGCGACCGAACGGTGATGGCCTTGGCCATGTTCAACGGTGAAGTGGCCATAGACGGGAACCGCCAAAACCAGCCTTGCCAACCATTGTTCGGTGCTTGTGTATTTGTGGCCCAGTTCGTGTCCAGTATTTAAACCCAAGCCCGAGTGCATGCCCGCGACATAGGCCAGCAACATGATGGCTCCCCAAGACATCTCGTTGGTGCCAACCCACCAAGCGCAAGCCAACAGCGTGACAAAATGCAAAGGCACTGTGATCCATGTGAGCCAGCGGTAGTAGCGATCTTGTTCAAGCTCTGGCACCACTTCTTCTGGTGGATTGTTGACATCTTCACCAACCACATAGTCGATCAAGGGCATGCAAACATGACTGAGCAAAATTGGCAAGGCCAATGCCATCGTATGACCCGTGTATGCATACAGGGCAAGGCCTGCCAGTGGCAAGATGGGGTAAGCCAATGACAGTAGCCACCAAAATTTCTTGCGATCTGAATACACCAAGCTTTGGCCTTGCGCATTCACTGCCCAAAACTGTTTGGCCATTCACATCTCCTTGAAGGCTTGAGGGGCCAATTGAAAAAATGTTGCTTCACTTTGTTGCAACGCTTAGTCTTTTAAAAACAGTGTTCGCAAAGGTTCATCCCCCACTTGCCTGCTCCAATGCCCATGCACTGAAGCATCAAACGTAGCACCTTCTGGCAATGTATCGGCAGAGTAAAAATGATCACCTGCAGAGAACACGCGCGATGTACCGTCTTGCAAACCAATTTCCATTTGGCCAGACAAGATAAACACCCACTGCGGCTTTCCCGTCACATGAAATTGGCTTCTAAATCCCACAGGGCTAAAGCGCAATTGATAGCCTTCAGCTGCAAAAATTTCTGTCAGTTGACTTTGCGGATTGCCCTCAGCCATGGCCAAGGTTTCTTCCTTGAAACGGGCTTTGCCATCGGTATCGGTAAACAAGACGACTTTGGTGAAATTTGTCATATGCGAATGTAAATGGTTGACGGTGATCGATATTTGCAGTCACTTCAAGTCGAATGATGGCGCTTTGATTTGTTTGGCTGGGCCTGACAGACTGGGAAGCTTACGACGCGTGGTGAGCACATGCTCCATGTCTTGGTGCGCGCCCTCAATTAACACACGAATGGCTTTTTCGGCCTTGTCAGGATTTTTGGCAATTACAGCATCTAGCACCGCTTTGTGCAAAGGCAAAGCCGCCTTGGGCGCATCTTTGCGAGTGGTTGAAATTTCGAAGCTGGTACGGAGCAATGCGCCCAAGGCTTTGCTCATTTGCACAATCATGCGGTTGTGCGAGGCCACCAACATGCCCGTGTGAAAGTGCATGTCGTGGGTAACATAATCGCCGCCCTCCTCAATGGCTTTCTTCATGCCGTTGTAGGCAGCCGTCACACCTTCAATGTCTACTGAAGTAGCGCGCTCTGCAGCCAAACGCACAGCTGCAGGCTCCACCACTTTGCGCAACTCTTGCAAATCGCGCAAAAACTCGGGCGTCAGACCCGCTTTGGCTTGCCAAGCAATGACATCGGTGTCAAACCAATTCCAATGCTCTTCCGACAAGACGCGCGTTCCCACCTTGGGGCCTGTAAAGATCAAGCCTTTGGCCACCAAAGATTTAACCGACTCACGAATGACCGTTCGACTCACGCCAAGTTGTTCGCACAGCACAGGCTCGGGCGGCAAACTTCCGCCAACAGGATACCTGCCACCAACGATGGCTTCGCCTAAATAATCAACGGTATTGCCGTGAACGTTTTTGATCAAGTACGGCACTCCGGGACAGGTGTTTTGACCGGCTGGCCCGCAAAATGAGCGGCCAAATTGGCCAGTGCCAAAGCAGACATGGCTTTGCGTGTTTCTACGGTACCGCTTGCAATGTGGGGGGTGAGTACCACGTTGTCGAGCTTGCGAAGTTCGGTGGGTACGTTGGGTTCGTCCACAAACACATCCAAGCCAGCACCTGCTATGGTTTTCTTTTGCAGTGCTTCAATCAAGGCCACTTGGTCTACCACGGAACCACGCGCTACATTGACCAAGAAACCTTGCGGGCCAAGCGCCTTGAGCACTTCAGCATTGATCAGATTTTTGGTAGCTGCACCGCCTGGCGTAATGGCGACCAAATAGTCGACTTGGGTGGCCAAATCAACGAGGTTGGCCACATACTGATAGGGCACATCGCTGCGCGGATTGCGTGTGGTGTAGCGGATGTCCATGTCAAAGGCCGCTGCGCGCTTGGCAATGGCTTGGCCAATGCGGCCCATGCCCACAATGCCCAACTTGGCACCTGTTAGTTTGCGAGTGAGCTGAAAGGGCCCATCGAGCCAATCGGCGTTGCGGGTAAAGCGATCGGCTGCTGGAATTTTGCGCGCCACAGACAGCAACAAACCCAGCGCCAGATCGGCCACGTCGTCGTTCAAAACATCGGGCGTGTGCGTCACCATGATGCCGCGCTTCTTGGCAGCCGCCACGTCAATGCCGTCGTAACCCACACCGCAGACAGAAATCATTTCCAAGGCGGGAAACAATGCCATGTAAGAGGCATCAATTTTGGACTCCCCGCCACCCACCAAGGCTCGGACTCGACCAAAGACTTGACGGTCGCGGATGTGCTCACGCTCATGCACAACATAATTCTCTTGCAAGCCCGTGGTGAGAAACGGGGGAATACGTGAAGTCACGACAATTTCAGGATGGTGAATGCTCATGGTGAATAGCTCCAAGAATCGGAAGGGTTGCCCTTGTGAAAGACGACAGGCTTGAGGGTTTGCACGAGTACCTAAGATTGCACAAACCGATGCAATTACCTTATCATCATACGATAGTATTTCTGTCTTAACCCCTCCTCTACTTCACTTAGAAGAAAATTCCCCATGTCACAAAGCCCCAAGAAAAAACCCGAAGACCTGCGCAGCCAACAATGGTTTGGTCGACAAGACCGTGATGGCTTTGCCTACCGCAGCTGGGTCAAAGGCAAAGGCGTGCCGCACGATCAGTTCGATGGCCGTCCTGTCATTGGCATTTGCAACACCTTCAGCGAACTGACCCCCTGCAATTCACACTTCCGCACCTTGGCCGAACAAGTCAAGATTGGTGTGTACGAGGCTGGTGGCTTTCCCCTTGAGTTTCCTGTCATGTCCTTGGGTGAAACTTTGTTGCGCCCCACAGCCATGCTGTATCGCAACTTGGCTTCCATGGATGTGGAAGAAAGCATTCGCGGCAATCCCGTTGACGGCGTTGTGCTGTTGATGGGCTGCGACAAGACGACACCCTCTTTGTTGATGGGTGCCTCCAGCGTTGACCTGCCCACCATCGGTGTATCGGGCGGCCCTATGTTGAACGGCAAATGGCGCGGTCAAGAATTGGGTTCGGGCACGGGCTTGTGGAGCATGAGCGAGCAAGTTCGCGCTGGCACACTCAAACTGCAAGACTTCTTTGAAGCCGAAAGCTGCATGCACCGCAGCCACGGTCACTGCATGACCATGGGCACTGCCAGCACCATGGCCAGCATGGTGGAAGCCTTGGGCATTGGTTTGCCAGGCAATGCGGCCTACCCCGCAGTCGATGGTCGCCGCAATGTGTTGGCGCGTGAAGCCGGTCGACGCATTGTGGACATGGTTCACCAAGACGTGAAGATTTCACAAATTCTGACGCGCGAAGCTTTTGAAAACGCCATCCGCACCTTGGCCGCCATTGGTGGCTCTACCAATGCGGTGATTCACTTGATTGCCATTGCGCGCCGCTTGAACATCAACCTCACCATTGACGACTTCGAAAAACTGGGCAGCGACATGTCCAACATTTTGAATCTGCAGCCCTCTGGCGAACACCTCATGGAAGACTTCTGCTACGCAGGCGGCCTGCCTGTTGTGATGAAAGAGATTCAACAGTTTTTGCACAAGGACATCTTGACTGTCAGTGGCAAGACTGTGGCCGAAAACGTGGCCAGCGCAGAAAATTACGACCCACGGGTCATCAAAACACTGGCTGCGCCTTTCAAAGAAAAAGCGGGCATTGCCATTTTGCGTGGCAACTTGGCGCCTCGCGGTGCCGTCATCAAACCCAGCGCGGCGACACCGGCTTTGATGGTTCACACCGGCCGTGCGGTGGTGTTTGAAGACAGCGACGATTTCCACAAGCGCATTGACGACGAATCCTTGGATGTCGATGAAAACTGCATCTTGGTTTTGAAGAACTGCGGCCCCAAGGGTTACCCTGGCATGGCCGAAGTTGGCAACATGCCCTTGCCACCCAAGGTGCTCCGCAAAGGCATTACCGACATGATTCGCATCAGCGATGCTCGCATGAGCGGCACCGCTTATGGCACAGTTGTCTTGCACACCACCCCCGAAGCAGCAGACGGCGGTCCTTTGGCCGTGGTTCAAAATGGCGACATGATTGAACTCAATGTGCCCCAGCGCAGAATGCAATTGCTCATCAGCGATGAAGAATTGAAAGCACGCTTGGCCAAATGGGTTCGCCCCGAGCCTCCGCTCAAGTCAGGCTATTGGAAGCTGTATGTTGATACTGTGCTTCAGGCCGACGAGGGTTGCGACCTCGACTTCTTGGTGGGCAAGCGCGGCGCCTTTGTGCCCAAAGACAACCATTGATCTCCATTTTTAGAAAGCATTCATCATGAAATTACTCGTTACTGGCGGCGCTGGCTTTTTAGGTGCACGCTTGGCCCGTGAGATTCTCAAAAAAGGCGAACTCAATGGCAAAAAAGTGACTGAACTGCACATTGCCGATTTGTTTCCCGCGCCAGCCGACTTGTTGGCAGACCCACGGGTCAAGGGACACGCTGGCCCCATGTTGGATCAAGGCCCTTTGTTTGAAAGCGGCTTTGATGGCGTGTTCCATTTGGCATCTGCCGTGTCGGGCGAATGCGAGCAAGACTTTGACTTGGGCATGCGCTCCAACTTAGACAGCACCCGTTTGCTCTTGGAAGGTTTGCGCAAAGCAGGCAACGTCCCGCGCATGGTGTTTGCCAGCTCGGTGGCCGTGTTTGGTCCCGACCCCAGCAACCCCATGCCCGATATCGTGACCGATAGCACCCTGCCCTCACCGCAAACTTCCTACGGCACCCACAAGTTGATGCTGGAATATTTATTGGCCGACTTCACACGCAAGGGCTACGTCGACGGTCGCGCGGCACGTTTGATGACAGTCACGGTGCGCCCCGGCAAACCCAATGGCGCTGCATCTTCGTTCTTCAGCGGCATCATTCGTGAGCCCTTGGCGGGCATGGAATCTATCTGCCCTGTAGACGAAAGTGTGTCGCACTCAGTGGCCTCTCCCAGCAACACCATCAAATGTTTGATCACCATCTTTGAAGCCAGCCGTGAAGCCATGCAAGGCCGTTTGGCTTTGAATTTGCCTGGCCTCAATGTGACGGTCAAAGAAATGCTAAAAGCCCTCGAGGATGTGGCTGGCCCAGACGTTCGCAAGCATGTGAAGTTTGTACGCAATGAGCAGATTGCCGGCATTGTGGCCAACTGGGCCAAAGGTGGCTCTGCCCAACGCGCAGCAGCCTTGGGACTCAAACCCGATGACTCTTTCAAAGACATCATTCAGCAGTACATAGACGACTGCAAATTGCCTTACTACCCATCGCATGCCTTAGATGGTTTGAAGAAATAAACATGCCACGTACGCTGGTCGCTTTAGATTGGGGCACCTCCTCGCTAAGAGGTGCGCTGATCAACAGCGAAGGCGTGGTTTTGGAAAAACGCGCTTTTCCGCAGGGCATCCTGCATGTGGCCCATGGGCAGTTTCAAAATGTTTTCGAGCAACGTTTTGGCGATTGGACCAGCACAGACTCACTGTGCCTTATTTCAGGCATGGCTGGTAGCAGACAAGGTTGGCGCGAAGCCCCCTATTGCCCCTGCCCCAGTGGCTTTGAAGACATTGCCCAACACCTTCAGTGGATTGAGAAAGACCACTTGGGCATCGTACCAGGACTGTCGACTTGGAATGACAACACGCCCGATGTCATGCGGGGTGAAGAAATTCAAATCTTTGGCGCACTCACAACACAGCAAATTCAAACGGCACAATTTGTGTTGCCGGGTACACACAGCAAGTGGGCCAAGGTTTTGGACGGCAAAATTACAGCCTTCAAAACTTTCATGACAGGCGAGTTTTATGCCTTGCTCAGCCAACACTCCATTTTGGCCAAAACTTGTTTGCCCGATGCGCCCCTCAAAAAAGAAGTGTTCATAGAGGGGGTGATGCAAAGTCAAAAACCAGGCGGTCTGCTACACCATGCATTCTCTGCCCGAAGCTTGGCCTTGTTTGAAAAACTCAATCCAGCGCAATCGAGCAGTTACATCTCCGGCTTGCTCATAGGCGAAGAAATCAAGTCTGCCAAAACTGAAATGCTAGACGAAAACACGCCCTTGTTTATCTTGGGCAACAGTCAACTTACACAGCGTTATGGCTATGCAATGGAGGCCCTAGAAGTGTCTGCAACAGCTTTGGCCAATGAAGTGACGTGGTCTGGCCTGTGGGCCGTTGCACATCATTTGTATCCGCAGGATTTCCTATAAGCTAAGCGCATGACACCTTTGCACGCCAAATTTCACGCGCACATGGACAGCCTGCCCTTGGTGGCCATCTTGCGCGGCTTGAAACCTGAAGAAGCTCTAGACGTAGGTCATGCCATCGTGAACGCGGGCTTTCATATTTTGGAAGTGCCTCTCAATTCGCCTGACCCACTGCGCAGCATTCAACGATTGGTAGAAGCATTTCCCAATGCATTGGTGGGCGCGGGCACCGTCACCACAGCCCAACAAGTGCGCGACATCAAAGCAGCAGGCGGACAACTCATTATTTCTCCGCATTTAGACGACAACGTGGTGTGTGAAGCCGTCAACCTAGGTTTAATTTCAATGCCAGGCGTTGCCACACCGTCTGAAGCCTTTAGAGCCATTGCACTGGGTGCACACGGCCTCAAATTATTTCCTGCTGAAATGATCAGCCCATCTGTTGTCAAGTCCATGCGTGCCGTTTTACCAAGCCACACAAGGCTCATTCCGGTGGGTGGCATTGGCACACACAACATGGTCGATTACCGCAAAAGTGGCGCTTCTGGCTTTGGCATTGGCTCGGCACTCTTTGCGCCGGGCAAATCGGCACAGGCGGTTGGTCAATCGGCTGCCGCATTTGTTCAGGCTTGGAAAGAGGCCTAAACGCTTGGTTTTCCACCTCTGAAACCTCTCGCATAACACCTCGTCCCACTGGGTTTTTTCAATCAGACACAATACACTTTATGAGACTACTCCACACCATGCTTCGCGTTGGCAACCTTCAACGCGCCATCGATTTTTACACCAATGTGATGGGCATGAAATTGCTCAAAACATCTGAGAACCCAGAGTACAAATACTCGCTGGCCTTTGTAGGTTACGGCAGCAACCCAGACCATGCAGAGCTAGAACTCACCTACAACTGGGGCGTTGAATCTTATGACATGGGCACGGCCTACGGTCACTTGGCCATTGCCGTTCCCGATGCCTACGAGGCTTGCGAAAAAATTCGCAATGCAGGCGGTAAGGTTACGCGTGAAGCTGGCCCCGTGAAAGGTGGCACAACTGTGATTGCCTTTATCACCGACCCCGATGGCTACAAAGTCGAACTGATTCAACGCAAATTTGACTGAACCACACCACAAAGCAAAAAGCCCTGAATTTAACTTCAAGGCTTTTTTTATGTCGGCGACGCGTTAAGCGCGTTTGAATTGACAGGCCTCTCGCGCCAGTTGCTCAATGCGTGCCCAATCGCCTTTTGCCAAAGCATCGGCCGGCACCAACCAAGAACCGCCTACGCAAGCCACGTTAGACAAGCTCAAAAATTCTGATGCATTTTGGGGTGTGACGCCGCCTGTGGGGCAAAAGCGCACATCAAAGAACGGACCACCCCAGGCTTTTAGCATGGCGGGGCCACCCGCTTGCATGGCGGGAAAGAATTTCAATTCGGTGTATCCGTCTTCTTGCGCCATCATGATTTCGCTGCCAGTGGCCACGCCGGGCAACAAAGACAAACCCTGATCGCGACACGCTTGGCCCACGGCCGATGTGTAACCAGGGCTAACGGCAAACTTGGCGCCCGCATTGGCCGCTGCTTTGGCATCTGCCGCGCTTCGCACAGTTCCCGCACCCACCACCGCATTGGGCACTTCTTTGGCAATGGCTTCCATGCAAGCCAAGGCTTGTGGGGTGCGCAATGTCACTTCCAACATGCGAATGCCACCGGCCACCAAAGCACGCGCCATAGGCACAGCATGGGCCACGTCGTTCAAGACGATGACGGGAATGACGGGGGCATCTTGCATCACTTGCAAGGCGGTGAATTGTGGTTTGTTCATATCGTTCAAAGCCATGTGCAGGCTCCTTCTTCAGCTCGCAAAGCATGCTTGCGTAAATTGGTAAACAGTTCTCTTCCCATGCCGCGGCTGTTGGCCGCTTGCAGTTCTGAGGGCATGTTAGCGGGAATTCTGGCATTCCAAGTTTCTGGATCGACCAACACTTGCAAAGTGCCTGCAACAGCGTCCATGCGAATCAAATCGCCGTCCAACACTTTGGCCAAAGGCCCCCCAGAAGCAGCTTCTGGCGACACATGAATGGCAGCGGGCACTTTGCCAGATGCACCACTCATTCGGCCATCGGTGACCAAGGCCACTTTAAAGCCTTGCCCTTGCAAGACAGCCAAAGGCGGTGTGAGCTTGTGCAACTCGGGCATGCCGTTGGCTTGCGGTCCTTGCCAGCGCACCACACAGACCACATCTTTGTTCATCTGGCCAGCGTCAAATGCCGCCATCAATTCTTCTTGTGAACTGAACACTTGTGCAGGGGCCTCAATCACATGTCTTTCTTCTGGAACAGCAGACACCTTGATCACACTGCGACCCAAGTTACCTTGCAGCAAACGCAAGCCACCGGTGGCACTGAAAGGCGCAGTTGCTGGCCGAACCACCGTTTCATCTTTGGACAAACCAATGTCTTCCCAAACCAACTGGCCGTTAACGCCCACAGGCTTTAGCGTGAATTCACGAAGGCCTCCCGCACGAACGGTCAGCACGTCGGCGTGCATGTAGCCCGCATCCAACAGCTCTCGAATGACAAAGCCCGGACCTCCTGCCGCTTGGAATTGGTTCACATCGGCACTGCCATTGGGATACACGCGTGACAGCAAAGGCACCACATCTGACAGCGCAGAAAAATCGTCCCAATCAATGATCAAGCCTGCCGCGCGCGCTACCGCCACCCAGTGAATAAGATGATTGGTAGAGCCGCCCGTAGCCAACAATGCCACCATGGCATTGACGATGCATCGCTCGTCTACCAAATGACCAATAGGGGTAAAGTTTTTAGCTTTGACCAATTGCAACACAGTGCGCACAGATTCGCGCGTCAGTTCTTGGCGAAGGCCATCACCCGGATTGACAAACGCCGTACCAGGCACATGCAGGCCCATGGCTTCAAGCAACATCTGGTTGCTGTTGGCCGTGCCGTAAAACGTGCAAGTACCTTCACCGTGATAAGCGGCAGATTCTGCTTTGAGCAATTCAGCGCGTCCCACCAAACCTTGTGCTGCTTGCTCGCGCACTTTGGATTTTTCATTGTTCGACAAACCACTGCCCATAGGACCAGCCGGTACAAACACCGTTGGCAAATGGCCAAACTGCAAAGCACCAATTAACAAGCCCGGCACAATTTTGTCGCACACACCCAGCATCAGTGCAGCATCGAATACATCGTGACTTAAGGACACAGCAGTCGACATGGCAATCACATCGCGGCTGAACAAACTGAGTTCCATGCCAGGTGTGCCTTGCGTTACGCCATCGCACATGGCGGGTACACCGCCTGCTACTTGAGCCGTAGCGCCCCACTTGCGTGCTTCGTCTTTGACCAAGTCGGGGTAGTGTTGCAAAGGGGCATGCGCAGACAACAAATCGTTGTAAGCCGTCACCACACCAATGTTAGGGCCGCGCTCAGTTGCACTGACCACCGGAATGGCCGCCAAGCCTGTGGCACGCGACTTGTCTGCTGGCGGCATGGCCGCAAAAGCATGTGCCACATTGGCGCAACCCAATCGGTCTGCGCCTGGCTTTCTGGCAGCAGCCTCATTGACTTGCTGGAGATAAGCCGTACGCGTCGCTTGACTGCGTTGTGCAATGCGGGCTGTCACTTTGGCAACGGTGGCATTCAGGGTCATAAGAGGTATCTTCGATAAGTGATTCGACTTGTAACTTTGTTACACATCGAATGGTAACTCGTCATCTCCTCTTTTGGTGCATTCAAAGTTACAGACAGGTTACGAATTTTCAAGATAAGCGTCTTGCGAACCTCTGGATTACCCTCAAAATAGAAGCATTCTGATAAGAAATCTATTTTGAATTCTCCACCCCCACCTAACGGTATGCGACCAGATCAGGCGATTTGCGAGCCCAACAAAGAGGCGCTGCTGTCTCAATGGCCTTCGGATCAAGATTTGTGGATCTTTGGATACGCCTCTCTCATTTGGCGACCCGAATTCGACGTCCTAGAACAACACCTCACCAAAGTTCAAGGCTGGCATCGCGCCCTGAAAATGTGGAGTCGTTTAAATCGTGGCACACCCGACTGCCTAGGTTTGGTTTTTGCACTTCTCTCGGGGGGTAGTTGCCAAGGCATGGTATTTCGAACGCCTGCCGCAGACGTCAAGCAAACCATCGAGAGGTTGTGGTTTAGAGAAATGCCCAACAACGTTTACACCACCCGATGGTTGCAATGCCCGACCCCTCATGGCCCCGTCAATGCACTGGCCTTTACCTTGCCTCGCAACAGCCCTAGCTTCACAGGTAACCTATCCCCTTTGCAATACAAGCACATCTTTCAACATGCCAAGGGCCGCTACGGCACCACCTTAGACTATGCACAAGAAACACTGAACAGCTTGAAACAACACGGTATTCACGACAAGGCTCTTGAAGCCTTGTTGGAACATGCCAAGGACTGACCATGAACATCGCCGCAATTCGAGCGTTGGCTGAACGAAGCCATTCACTCCGAAGTGCCCGAACCCAATGCCATGACGGTGGCCACAGTGGCCAGCAACATGCGCCCCAGCACGCGGGTGGTGCTGATCAAAGGCTACGACGAACGCGGCATCGTTTGGTACACCAACTACGACAGCCGTAAGGGTCGTGAATTGGCGGGCAATCCTTTTGCAGCCTTGCAATTTCATTGGGTTGAGTTGGAGCGTGTGGTGCGCATTGAAGGCCGCATGGAAAAAGTCAGTGACGAAGAAAGCGATGCTTACTTTCACAGCCGGCCGCTTGACTCGCGCATTGGCGCTTGGGCATCACCGCAAAGCCAAGTGATTGATGGCCGCACAGTGTTGGTCACCAATGCGGCCAAGTACGCGGCTCAGTTTATGCTAAATCCACCTCGCCCCCCACATTGGGGAGGCTACAGATTGGTGCCTGATGAATGGCAATTTTGGCAAGGCCGCAAAAGCCGCTTGCACGATCGACTGCGCTATCGCTTGAATGAAGGCGAATGGCTGCGCGAACGATTGGCGCCTTGAGTTTTAAGCTGGCAACAAAGGCAACAAGGCCATCACCAGACTGATACTGAGCATGGCAAAAACAGTAGACACCGCCACGGCGGCTGTCACCACATCTTCTTCTTTTTGATAGCGCTGCGAAAACAAAAACACATTGGCGCCAATGGGCAAGGCAGCAGCCACCACCATCACAGCCAAGGGTAAACCACGCATGCCAAGGGCATAGCCCGCTGCAGCCATGAGAAACGGATGCACAAAAGTTTTGACGACAGATATTTTCAGGGCACCCTTTAAGTTATCGCCAATGGGTGTTTGAGACAAGGTGATGCCCACCAATACCAAAGCAACTGGGCCAAATGAGGCACCTAACAATTGCAGCGGTTTGTCCACAATGGGATGCAAACCCAAACCCGTTTGGGCATAAATTAAGCCAATCAAAATTGGCAACGGCACTGGATGCAAGACCGCATTCTTAATGGCCAAGCCTACTGTCTTGACCATCTGCCGTGGTTCACCCGTGGCAGAGGCTTGTTCATGCGCTACTTGCAACTCTAGCACCAGCGTGGCCATGGTGAGTAGCACCAGCGCATGCAAAGAAATGAGGGTGAACAACAACACTTGGCCTGACTCGCCATACGCCAAACCAATGAGGGGCACACCAATCATGAGGGTGTTGCTGAAGATACTGGCAAGCGCCAGCACTGAAGCGCGCGAGTCACGCCCATAGACCATGAGCATGACAAAGAACAAACCACCCGCCACTACAAAATATTGAAGAACCGGACGCATGTCCAACTTTTCAAGATGCACAGAACTCATGGCTCTGAACAAAAGGGCTTGGGTGAGAACCAGAAAAACAAGGTTTGATAAATCGCGAACAGCTTCTTGCCGAACCAATTTGGCACGGCCGGCCACAAACCCAACCAAGATCAACAAGACAACCGGCAGCAGCGAGGATAAAACGGGGTGATCAAAATTCATGACACCCTGATTATCGGGGCATCATGAAGTCATCATCGTCCGCTGGGTTGTTAGAAAGTTGCCATCACACCCAGCTTCAAGCTTCTACCTGGCAGTGGCGACTTGCCTGGAGCAGTTGACGTCAGGATAGAAGTGGCACTGTAGGCCCATTGGTTGCTCAAGTTATCAAGCTTGGCAAACCAATTCAGTGTAGTGCCTGACAACTTTTGTTTGTAGCTCACAAAGCCGTGCCACAAGGCATACGACTCTGTGGCCACACTGCCCGTTGGGATACGGTCTTGCGCCGCATGCCAATCAAAACCCAAACGAGCAGTCCATGGACCGGATGCATGCAGCAAACTCGCGCCCAGGCGAACGGGTGAAATACGCGGCAAAGGTTCGCCTGAAGTCAGATTGCTAGCTCGAACGGCATCGGCTTTTAGAATCAAATCAAGCGTACCCGCTGTTTGCAGCAATCGCGTTTGGGCAGAGGCTTCCACACCAGAGAACTGGGCTCGCACGCCTTGGTAAACCTGAACAGGCAAGCCTTCTTCAATCTCAGAGGTTCCCAGCAAGCCGATGAAATTTGAAAACTTACTTTGAAAGGCTGTCACTTTGAACTGATTCGGCCCCTGTTGCCAATCTGCCGAGACATCGAAGCTGTTGGCTTTTTCAAGGCCTAGATTTGAATCGCCTCGCTCCCAAGCTGCCGTGGCAATGTGAGGGCCATTGGCAAAGAGTTCGTAATCTTTGGGTGCACGTTCTACACGTGATGCATTTGCACTGAGGCGCCATTGCGGTAAAACTTGCCAAGAAACAGAAGATGCCAAGCTTTGAGGTGAAAACTTGCGAGCACCCAGCTCAAATCGGTCTACGGTGGGGTCTGGATTACCAAGCGATTCAACCGTCACATTTTCTCGGCGAATTCCTAGGTTAAAGCGAGTTGAACCGAAGGCGTACTCTTCAATTAAGAACAATGCCTGAGTACGGGTGTTGCTGAAGGGTGCAAATGCTTCTGCGCCATCGGCAGAAAATTTGCCGAGTTCAGTTTGCCATCCCCAAACGCCTTCCCAAACCCCTGAGGCTGAGCGCCAAGGCTTGTGTCGCAATTGAAAGCGAACATCATGACCTTTGTTGGCAAACAAGGTACCTGCTTCGCCTGCATCAAATTCAGTGTGCTTGTAATCGGTCTGACTCGCTTGAAAATTCAAACTTTGAACAACGCCAGTTTCTGCGCGCCATTCTCCCTCGAGTGCCGCGCGTTTAGACTTCATACCAATGGTCACCTCGTCTTCTGAGACTGTGCCGTAATTGCTTTGGTAACTGTTGACAGACAAGCCCAAATAGCCACGGTCAAAGAACACACTGGCACCAACTGCCCCCCCCTTTCCCTCGCTGGCAGAGTTACAAATGCGAGGGGCCAACTCAGGCGATCCTGGCTTGTTGCAAGCCAAATTTTGTGGCACTTTGACATCGCTGGTGCGACGATCAAACGCATCGGCATGAAACACCCAATCGCCTTG
>JBEDKQ010000044.1:0-18559 GCA_041172085.1 Pseudomonadota bacterium
CTACCCACAAAGCACCCGCATGTTCGGCAAGATCACCAACATCGCCGACTACGGCGCGTTTGTGGAACTCGAGCCAGGCATCGAAGGCTTGGTGCACGTCTCTGAAATGGACTGGACCAACAAGAACGTGGCACCTTCCAAGATCGTGTCATTGGGCGACGAAGTCGAAGTCATGGTTTTGGAAATCGACGAAGACAAGCGCCGCATCAGCCTGGGTATGAAACAGTGCCGTGCTAACCCATGGCAAGAGTTTGCTCAAAACACCAAGCGTGGCGACCGCGTCAAAGGCCCCATCAAGTCCATAACCGACTTCGGTGTGTTCGTGGGCTTGGCCGCTGGCATCGACGGTTTGGTTCACTTGTCCGACTTGTCATGGAACGAAACCGGCGAAGCCGCTGTTCGCAACTACAAGAAGGGTCAAGACGTTGAAGCCATCGTGTTGGCAGTGGACGTTGAGCGCGAGCGCATCAGCTTGGGCATCAAACAACTCGACGGCGACCCCTTCACCACATTCGTGACAGTGAACGACAAGGGCCAAACAGTGACCGGCAAAGTCAAAACTGTTGACGCTCGCGGCGCTGAAATCGACTTGGGCGACGACATCATTGGTTACTTGCGCGCCAGCGAAATTTCACGCGATCGCGTGGAAGACGCTCGCAGCTTGTTGAAAGAAGGCGACGAAGTCACTGCGGTGGTCGTCAACGTCGATCGCAAGACACGCAACATCCAGTTGTCCATCAAGGCCAAAGATGCCGCCGATCAAAGCGAAGCCATGGCCACATTAAGCCAGCAGTCTTCACGCGAAAACGCTGGTACCACCAGCTTGGGCGCTTTGTTGCGTGCCAAGTTGGACAACAACGACGCAGCCTAATGGTCTGCTGATGAACAAAGCCTCTTGCCTGGGCCCCTTCGGGGCTTGGGCAGAGGCTTTTTCGTTGCGTCAATTCATTTCACTTTCTCGCACATGACCCGCTCTGACCTCGTTGAAGCTTTGGCCGCTCGTTTTGAACAGCTGACGCACCGTGACGCTGAATTCGCCGTCAAAACGGTCTTGGACGCCATGAGCGAAGCCTTGGTCAAAGGCCATCGCATTGAGATTCGTGGTTTTGGCAGCTTCACCATCAACCGCCGCCCACCCCGTGTTGGCCGCAACCCACGTTCTGGTGAAAGTGTGCAAATTCCTGAAAAACGTGTGCCGCATTTCAAGCCCGGCAAAGCACTGCGCGAAGCCGTCGACAAAAAGTCTTTGGACATCTTGCACGGCAAGGCTGACTAAGCCCTCTGCGCACCCTGAATAAATCGGCCCTTCTAAGGGCCTTTTTTGTATCCAAGGGCTTCATCGCTTTAGAATGACAAGGCTGCCTGAGGCCATTCATGAAACAATTTCTCAAGCTGCTTCAGTGGACATTGAACGCAGCCGTCTTTTTTACGCTGTTTGCCTTCGCGCTGAACAATCAGCACGAAGCCAAGGTTTATTTTTTCTTTGGCACACAATGGCGCTCGCCCATGGTCCTGATTGTGCTAATTGCATTTGCTTTAGGCATGGTGGTGGGCGTATTGGGCATGGTGCCCCGCTGGTGGCGGCAGCGCCAAGCAGCCCAAGCGGTTCAAACCGCCACGCCTGCCACTGAAACCACGGAAGCGACGCATGGAACTTGATCTCATCTGGATTTTGATTGGCTTGCCTACTGCCTTTGGCTTGGGCTGGTTAGCCTCCAGACTCGACTTGCGTCAACTGCGCATCGACAACCGACAAGCACCTCGGGCCTATTTCAAAGGCTTGAATTTTTTACTGAATGAGCAACAAGACAAGGCCATTGATGCCTTCATTGAAGCCGTTCAAAATGACCCTGACACCTCCGAATTGCACTTTGCGTTGGGCAACCTGTTCCGCCGACGTGGCGAATACGAACGCGCCGTTCGTGTGCATGAACACCTGCTGTCGCGCGGCGACCTTAGCACAGCAGACCGCCAGCGCGCACAAAATGCTTTGGCCAAAGACTTTGTCAAAGCCGGCTTGCTTGACCGCGCTGAAGATGCTTTGCGCAAGCTGGAAGGTACTTCCTTTGAAGGCCAAGCCCGCTTGGCACGTTTGGCAATTTACGAACGATCGCGTGAATGGCCTCAAGCGCGAGAAGTGGCCACACAGCTCGAGCAGTCTGGCGAAGTGAGTTTCTCTGTTCGTAAAGCGCACTACCTGTGTGAGCAAGCGCGCGAACTCAATGCACAGGGTCATGCAGCCGGTGCGTTGCAATTGCTGCAAAACGCCTTAAGCGAAGCACCCGATGCACCTCGCCCACGCTTGTTGCTAGGACAGCTCCAACTCAATCAAGGTCAAGCACTTCAAGCCTACGCCACCTTAAGTCAATTGTTTGAATCGGGTTCTGTGGCGGCGCCTCTTGCGGCAGCCAGTTTGGTTCGCGCAGCTCAAGCCGCAGACCAAGTACCGGCCGCCTTGTCTTTGTTACAACATCACTACGCACAAAGTCCCTGCATCGATGTCATGGACGCCATCGTGGCTTTGGAAAAAACTGGCTCAGATGCAGACACCTTGGCCCGGCAGCGCTACATCGAACACCTTCAAAAGCAGCCTTCGTTGTTGGCGGCCTCTCGCTGGTTGGCAGGTGCCGACTTGGGCACAGACGCCACCCGTACCCCTGTTCAAAAAGCACTTGATCAAGCTTCGCGACCTCTGGCACGTTATCGCTGCGCTGCCTGCGGCTTTGAAGCCAAAGAGCATTTCTGGCACTGCCCTGGATGCCAGGCCTGGGACAGTTATCCACCACGTCGCGTCGAAGAGCTCTAAAAAGCTTGCAAAGCATTGCTTGGGCTCACCTTGAATTGCAGCGTGCACTTCTGAAGTTCAATCAGCGGTTGAATCGGGTTTGCATCACCGTTGGGGTGATGCCAAACAAAGGAATTCAACATGTTGAAAAAAATCTTAACCACCACTGCCCTGCTGTTTTCACTCAGCAGCTTTGCAGCCGTTGACGTCAACAAAGCCAGCGCCGCTGAATTGGATGGCATCAAAGGCATTGGCCCCTCTTTGTCGGGCAAAATTTTGAAAGAGCGCAACAAAGGCAACTACAAAGACTGGCCTGACCTGATGCACCGCGTCAGTGGCATGGGCGAGAAAAGTTCTGTCAAGTTTTCAGAACAAGGCCTCACTGTCAATGGCGCTGGTTATCAAGGAAGCTCAGCGAGTGAACCAGCAAAAGCAAAGTCGGCAGACAAACCCAAATCGACCAAGTCTTAATTTTGAATGGGCTGCAAAACCATTGATCGGTTTTGGCAAGCCCACCATTCCTATGGCCTTGCGATCATGCAAGGCCTTTTCTTTAAGAAACTGTGAGGTGTTGGAGTGCAGAAAAACCAGAAGCTCTCTCTATCAACTCACCAACATGCAAGGCAATGTCTTCGCGAAAACGACTGGTCACAATTTGCACACCGACTGGCAATCCTGCCACGATTCCCGTCGGAACAGACAAGCCAGGCAAGCCAAGGACAGCCGTACTCAACAAGGGTGATTGCGCCAATAAAATTTGGCTCATTCTCTCTGCTGAGCCCTGATCATCGTCGATAGGCAGTTGCCGTTCCCAAGAGTTGGGCATCAGTAAAACTGGGTAGCGCTCAAAAAACACCGCCCAATCTCGGGCAATGTTAAAGCGTCTTGTGAAAGCTTCAAGGTTTTGATCTCTGTCCCAAATTGGATTGATGTCCAAATAATGCTGAAGCGCCCGCCGCAAGGCATCGTCACCAAACTGTTGCATGAATCCTGCACCTGCGCGTCGCATGTCATTCATGACCATGTGAAATTGCATGGCAGATACTTCTGCAAAGTGTGGCGGTTCAACTTCTTCCAGCACATAGCCTGCGGCCTCTAGCCAATGCGCTGCTTGCGCCACGGCATCACTGACACTGCGATCTACTTTTGAATGTGTCCAGTTTTTAAACACGGCAACACGCATTGGTTTTTGACAGTCTGGGTTTTCCAAGGGTGCAGGTACCCATTGCGGATCTAAGGCAGAACCACGGGACATGACTTGTAAAGCCAAACGAGCGTCAGCCACCGTTCGAGTGAGTGGTCCTTGCACGGACATTTGTTGGTTGGTGATGATGCGATTAGGCGCACTTGCTTTGTACGAAGGCACACGTCCAACGGTGGTTCGCAAACCCACCACACCGCAAGCCCAGGCCGGATAACGAATGGAGCCACCATAGTCATTGCCGTGCGCAATAGCCCCCATGCCCAACGCAGTTGCTGCCGCTGCACCGCCGCTAGAGCCGCCCGGCGTAACGCCTGGATCAAAAGGATTAAGGGTTCGGCCATGAAAGCTGTTATCGGTAAACCACCGCAGTGAGAAAGCTGGCGCATTGCTTCGGCCCACAATGATCGCACCTGCCTCACGCATCGACTGGACTAGCGGAGAATCACTGGTGGCCATGTTGTCCTTGAATGCTTCTACGCCATCTGTTGTCGCTTCGCCTGCCACGTCCACATTCACTTTGATGGTGACGGGCACACCATGCAAAATTCCCAGCGATTCACCCCGAGCTTGAGCAGCATCCGCATCGTCTGCGGCTTTTAAAGCAGACACTGCATTGACTTTTGCCAAAGCATTGATGCTGGGGTTAATTTCTTCGATACGCGCGAGAACGCTCTCGGTCACTTGTCTCGCAGATACCTCGCGATGCGCAATGCGTGAGGCCACTTGGGTGGCGCTGAGTTTCCATAAAGCTTGAGTCATGGTGTTATTGAGTTTGTTAAGTAACGTTGCGCCAACAACGACCAATAGGCTGCACCCACAGGCAAAATTTCGTCATTGAAGTCATAGCCTGGGTTGTGGACCATGCAGGCATGCGCGTTGTCAGTCGGCGCTGCGTCACCTTTAGCAGTCCCATTGCCAATCATCAGGTAACTACCGGGGCAGTGATCCAGCATGAAGGCAAAGTCTTCACTGCCTGTCAGAGGACTGCCTTGCAATGTGACGCCTTCTTGCCCTAACAACGCCACGCCCACGCTGCGCGCAAATTCGGTTTCTTCTGTTGTGTTCACCAATACGGGGTAATCGCGCTTGTAGTCGATCTGTGCTTGTAAGCCAAAGCTTTGCGCTTGGGCTGTGACCAATTCTGTAATACGAACTTGCAGCAAATCACGCACATCGCGGTCCAGTGCGCGAACGCTCAATTCCAAACGGGCAGCGCTCGGAATCACGTTATTGGCTTTTCCAGAGACCACGGAGCCCACCGTGATCACTGCCGTTTGCAAAGGGTTGACGTTGCGTGACACAATGGTTTGCAAAGACATCACAATGCTAGATGCTGCAACGATGGGATCTTGTGCCAAATGCGGCATGGCGCCATGGCCGCCCAAACCCGTCAAAGTAATGGTGACATCGTCTGACGACGCCATGGCAGGGCCATCTATGAAGACCAATTGACCTGCTGGAATGCCTGGCATGTTGTGCGCAGCAAAGATGGCGTCACAGGGAAATTTTTCAAACAGGCCCTGCTCAATCATGAGCTTGGCACCTCCTGGATGTTCCTCAGCCGGTTGAAAAATTAAATTCAAGGTGCCCGAGAAATCGAGTTCTTGCGAAATGTATTTCGCCGCTGCCATCAGCATGGCCGTGTGACCATCATGGCCACAGGCATGCATCAGGCCATCGTGAAGACTGCGATGTGCAAAGCGATTGGTTTCTTGGATGGGCAAGGCATCCATGTCTGCGCGAATACCCAAACGCTTTTTGCCATGCCCTCGAACCAATTGCGCCACCAGACCCGTTGTGGCGAGACCTCGGGTCACGCTGTAGCCCCAACTTTCAAGCTGTTTCGCCAACAAAGCTGATGTTCGAAATTCTTGAAGCCCCAATTCGGGGTGCCGATGCAAATCGTGGCGCAGCGCAACAAATGGCGCTACGCGTTCACGCATAGCGTGCAACAAATTCATTGCGCTTGCAAGTTGATGGATTTGGCAATGCCTTGGTACAACTTGATGTCGTCAGCATAGGCTTTAACGGCTTCATCAAGTCGCAATGCAGGAGAAGGGTCTTGTCCCATGGCGGCCATCGTGGCCACAAAGTCAGCATCAAACATCACCTTGGTCAGGGCTTTGTGCAAAGCCTCCACAATCGGCTCGGGTGTGCCCTTCTTCACGTAGTAACCGCTGCCAATCGTATAGTGAAATCCTTTCAGCAATTTGTTTTCATCGACAGAAGGAACGTGTTTGATCAAACGTTGGGGTTCGCTCGACAAGACGGCAATGAAACGCAATTTGCCTTCTTTTTCCATGGCCACATGAGGCGCACCATACGGCGTGATGAACAAGTCAATTTGGCCACCCAACAAGTCTTGCGAAATTGGCCCGCCGCCTTTGTAGGGGACGTGCAACATTTCGGCGCCAATCTTTTTTGACAATTCTTCACCAATCAAATGATAGAAGCTGCCGTTGCCAACGCTGGCGTAATTGACCGGCTTGCCCTCTTTGGCCATTTTTTGAATGTGCGCCACCAATTCGTTGGCATTCTTGGCAGGGAAGTCTTTGCGCGCCACGATGGCCATCGGCGCTAAAGCCATTTGCTGAACCAAACGAAAATCTTCTGGCTTGTATTTGACCGCTTTCATGGCCAAGGGCGCCAAAATCAATTCATTGGGAGAACCCTGAAAGATGTAATACCCATCGGCTGGTGCGCTCAAGACTTTTTGTGCCGCAATGGCACCGCCCGCACCGCCCAAGTTTTCAATGATGACAGGTTGCTTCAGTTCTAGGGCCAAAGCTTGGTTTACTTTTCGCGCAATAACGTCCGACAAGCCACCCGGTGGATAAGGCACCATCAATGTGACAGGTTTATTTGGGTAGGTGTCAGCATAAGCAGGTATCACGAGGGTAAGAACGCTGAGAAGCAGCAATCCCAGTGCAGTGCGTCGTTTCATGAAGGGTCCTTAGGTGAGAGCCAAAATAGCTCGAAGTTTGAAAAATCCAGCCAGCCGATACTAGGCACGCCCAAGGACAAACGAAAGGCTATAATTTTTCAGCATGACAACCAAAAGTTGTCATTTAAAAACTTTGATTGGAGTCACCATGAAGCTTCACCAACTTCAAGCACTTGTGGGTGTGGTTGAACATGGCAGCATTCGGGCTACTGCACGTGAAATGCACCTGACGCAGGCGGCCTTAACCAAGTCCTTGAGAACCCTAGAAGAAGACGTTGGCGTTTCATTGCTGATCAGAAAATCGCGTGGCGTGGTGCTGACAGAAGCCGGTCAAAGATTACACGCCAGAGCCAAACTGGTCACACGGCAAATCACTTTGGCGCATGAAGACCTTCGGCAGTCACAAGGGGACGACACGGGCACCTTGCGAGTTGGCATTACGCCTTACCTCATGCTCACGGTATTGGGCGAAGCATTCATGTGGTTCAGACGACGATACCCCAAAGTTCAGTTGCGCTTGGTCGAGGGTTTGGTAGCACGCGTCCTGCCCAGCTTGCGCGATGGTTCTTTGGATTTTGCAATTGTGGCGGACAGCGGTGAAGTGATCGATACAGAATTTGATGCCACGCGACTTCTCAAAGAACCTCAAAAAATAGTGGTGCGTCAGGGGCATCCCATATTGTTGCAAGCTACTGTCGCCCGGTTGGCCGCATTGGAATGGGTTTTACCTGGTCCCTTCGCCAATGATTTAGACGATGGCTTGAATGCCATGTTCAAACAGGCGGGTGTCAAGCCCCCCAGTCTGATGACGCGATGCGATGCCATGGCCGCCATGGCATTGGTCAGGCAGTCGGATGCCGTCAGCGTGATGCCGGCACCTCTGTTAGCGCAACCAGAATGTCGGGGACTGGTCGAACTTTCATTGCGCAAGCTCAATCCGCCGCCGATTGAACTCGTTCTATTGGCACCGCCCGATGTTCCACTGACACCCGCTGCAACTTATTTTGCACGCTGTCTCACCGATGCCATCATGACGCAACACATGGGCCGTCAAATTTGAAGCGCTGAATCAAGCAGCGCAAATGCGTTCGCTTTTTTCGAGCACAGAAGAAAAACCCTTTTTCAGCAGGGTACCGAATAAATTTTTGGGATCCGTCATCTGCGGCATCAAGGACAAGCGCTCCCCCAAGCCCAGTGCGCATGCAGCCTCATGCATGAATCGCAGCGCTGCAAAATCTTCTAATGCAAAACCAACCGAATCAAACACAGTGATCTGATTGACATGATCCCTTCCTGGCAAATGACCCTTTAGCACTTGCCACAGTTCGGTCACTGCAAAGTCATCTGGCATTTGCTGAATATCACCTTCCACTCGGGACTGTGGGATGTATTCCACGAACACTTTACTCGCAGCCAAAACACCAGCAGACAATTCGGTTTTGCCAGGACAATCACCCCCCACGGCATTGATGTGCATTCCGGGTTCGATCAATTCAGCTGTGATGATGGTGGCGCAAGATTTATCAGCGGTCACCGTGGTCACGATGTCTGCGCCTTCGACCGCCTGCGCAATGCTGTTGCACATTTGCAAGTTCAAGCCACTGCCGCTTAAGTTGGCCATGAGCTTGGCGCTGGCCTGCGGATCCAGGTCATACAAACGCACTGTCTCAATGCCCACCAAGTGTTGGAAGGCCAATGCTTGAAATTCACTTTGGGCCCCATTGCCAATCAAAGCCATCACACGGCTGTCGGGTCTGGCCAGCACTTTGGCCGCCAAGGCAGAAGTGGCTGCCGTTCTGAGGGCCGTGGTGAGTGTCAGTTCGCTCAAGAAAAAAGGAGCACCCGTCGCTACATCTGCCATGACGCCAAAGGCCATGACGGTAGACAACCCCATCGCCGTGTTTTTGGGATGCCCATTGACATACTTAAAGCTGTAGTTGGCGTCATCGGCAATGGGCATCAATTCAATGACACCCTCCAAGGAATGATTGGCAACGCGCGCCGATTTATCAAAATCCTCCCAACGTAAAAAGTCTGCTTGTATGAAATCGGCAATGCCTGACAGGCAAGCCTTCAAGCCAATGCTTTGAACCAATTCAACCGCGGCGGGTGCACTTAAATAAAGCGGGCTAAGCGTTGAGGCCTGTTTTGAAAAGGCCTGGCTTGAATGTGCGAAAGAAAAATTCATAAGGGATGCTCAAAATCTAAATACAAGAAGAGATGAGTTTGCAAAAGAAGCAAATCAATTGAAATGGGTAAAAATGTACTGTTTTGATAATTTATTTGCCAAAATGACATAACAAAGTATCATTTCGGCACAATTAATACGAGTGGTTTCAAATGGATGACACAGACCAAAAACTCATCAGCTTGCTTAGACAAGATGCTCGGATGAGCATCGCTGACTTGGCTCATAAGTTGAAGGTGTCGCGCGGCACCATCAACAATCGCTTGCGAAAACTGGAAGACTCACAAGTGATTGTGGGCTACACCATCAAGCTAAGACCTGACACTGAACCCGAAACCATCAAGGCTTGGATGGGCGTATTGGTAGAGGGCAATACCACACGGCAGGTCATCGCCAATTTGTTGGGAGAACCCAGTGTCTGCGCGCTTCACGATACCAATGGCCGCTGGGACCTTTTGGCGGAAATTGAAGCGCCCTCCATGAAGGACTTGTCTAACGCGCTCGAAAGAATTCGGCTGATCAGCGGTATTCGATCAACAGAAACAAACATTCACCTAGCGTCTTACCGCTAGGTGAATGTTTCACTTTGCAACTTCAGTGCCGTAACCGCCGCCGCCTGGCGTGTGAATTTCAAACACATCGCCAGGTGACATCTCCACTTGACCAATGTGCTTCAACACTTCTGTACGGCCATCGGCACGCCGCACTTGGTTGATACCTGGTGCGCCTGCTTTGCCACCTGCCATGCCAAACGCTGGATGCACACGGCCATTCGACAAAATACTGGCCGTCATCGGTTCCAAGAAACGAATTCGGCGCACGCCACCCATGCCCCCCTGCCATTTGCCTTGTCCTCCTGATCCTTCGCGCATGGCATAACTTTCCAAACGCACTGGGAATCTGAACTCCAAGATTTCAGGATCGGTCAGGCGAGAATTGGTCATGTGGGTTTGAACCACCGAGGTGCCGTTGAAGCCAGAGGTGATTTGCCCATGTTCGTCGACCATCACACCAGCACCACTGCCACCCGAAATGGTCTCGTAGTATTGGTACTTGGCATTGCCAAAGGTGAAGTTGTTCATGGTGGGTTGACTGCCCGCCATCACACCCAAGGCACCAAACAAAGCATTGGTAATGCAGCTTGAAGTTTCCACATTGCCCGCCACCACAGAGGCCGGAAAATTGGGGTTGAGCATGCAGCCCTCTGGAATGATCACATTCAAAGGTTTTAAGCACCCCGCATTCAAAGGAATGTCGTCGTTGACCAAACTTCTGAACACGTACAAAACAGCAGCCATGCAAACAGCTGTAGGCGCATTGAAGTTGTTGCTCTGTTGCGCACTGGTGCCTGTGAAATCAATTTCTGCGCTGCGGTTTTTAGCATCCACCCGCACAGCCACCTTAATTTGCGAACCATTGTCTAGAGGCAGTGTGAAGGCACCATCTTTCAAACGAGTTATCACGCGGCGCACAGACTCTTCAGCATTGTCTTGCACATGGCGCATATAGGCCTGCACCACATCCAAACCAAACTCGGCCACCATTTTGTGCAACTCTTGCACGCCTTTTTCATTGGCCGCCAGCTGAGCGCGCAAGTCAGCCATGTTTTGTTGCGGATTGCGGCTAGGGTATTGACCACTGGCCAACAGTGCCAGCATGTCCTGCTCCTGCAGCACGCCTTCAGACACCAACTTGACGTTGTTGATTTGCACGCCTTCTTCTTGAATGGTCGTAGAAAAGGGCGGCATAGAGCCTGGGGTTGTGCCGCCAATGTCTGCATGGTGACCGCGTGAGCCCACATAAAACTCGGGTTGCGTTGCACCCTCTAAAAACACCGGCGTGATGACAGTGACATCGGGCAAATGTGTGCCGCCGTGATACGGGTCGTTGAGCACAAACACGTCACCCCGGTGCATCTTGCCGGCGTTTTCTCGAATGACAGTTTTGATGCTCTCCCCCATGCTACCAAGGTGCACTGGCATGTGCGGCGCATTGGCAATGAGGTGGCCTTCTGCGCTGAACAGCGCGCAAGAAAAATCAAGCCGCTCTTTGATGTTGACGGAGTAAGCGGTGTTTTGCAATTGCAAACCCATTTGCTCGGCAATGTTCATGAACAAGTTATTGAACACTTCAAGCAACACTGGATCGACCGTGGTGCCAGCCGCATGTTTGGTTTGACGAACTTCCACACGATTGAGCAACAAGTGGTCAAGCGCTGTTACTTGTGCTTGCCACCCAGGCTCTACCACTGTGGTGGCATTCTTCTCGGCAATGATGGCGGGACCGGCAATCACATCGCCAATGCGCAAATCTTCACGCACGAACAAACCAGCATCCCACCAACGTGATTCGCCATCTGACCCCGCAGAATACATTTTGACAGTGGCGCGCTTGGGAACATCACGCAAAGGATGAAGCGCATGTGGTACTTCAACAGACGCATCACCTTTGATGACGGCTTCAACAGAAACAGCCTCCACCATCAGTGCTTTGCCTGTCATTAAAAATGCAAAGCGCTGGCGGTAAGCCTGTTCAAAGCGCGCGGTGATTTCTGCCAAACTGCCCATGCTGACCACCAGCGCAGAATCACTGCCTTCGTAGCGAACATGCACACGCTCGTGCAACTCAATGACATCGCCCAATGCTTGCTTGGCCAATGCTGCGCGCGCAGCATCACCCAAGCTTTGAAGCGGCGCTACCAAAGACGGCATGGCCTCGGGTGTGAGGCGCAACTCCACTGCTTGCTCACGGATCAAGCTCTGGTCGGCCAAGCCCATCCCGTAGGCCGACAGCACCCCAGCCAAGGGATGAACATAAACTTGCTTCATGCCCAGTGCATCGGCCACCAAGCACGCGTGCTGGCCTCCAGCGCCACCAAAACATTGCAAGGTATAACGCGTTACGTCATAGCCGCGTGCCACAGAAATTTTCTTGATGGCGTTGGCCATTTGCTGAACCGCAATGCGCAAGAAGCCATCGGCAATGGCTTCTGCTGGTCGGTTCATTTGAGATGACAACGCAGCAAAGCGTTCAGCCACGGCCTGCTTGTCCAAGCGCTGATTGCCTTCAGGGCCAAACACAGCGGGGAAAAAATCTGGCTGAACTTTTCCAACCAACACGTTGGCATCGGTCACCGCCAAAGGGCCACCACGCCTGTAACTGGCAGGCCCAGGATTGGCGCCCGCGCTTTGAGGCCCCACACGCAAACGTGCCCCATCAAATTGCAACAAAGAACCGCCACCTGCAGCCACGGTGTGAATGCTCATCATGGGCGCTCGCATGCGAATGCCGGCCACTTGCGTTTCAAACTCGCGCTCAAATTGACCGGCGTAATGCGACACATCGGTCGACGTGCCGCCCATGTCAAAGCCAATCACTTTGTCGTGACCTGCGCCCTCGGCTGTGCGCGCCATGCCCACAATACCGCCGGCAGGACCACTCAAAATGGCATCTTTGCCAGCAAACGCATGCGCATCGGTCAGGCCGCCCGAAGACTGCATGAACATCAGCTTGACGCCTGGCATTTCGCTGGCCACTTGGTCAACATAGCGACGCAAAATGGGCGATAAATAGGCATCGACCACCGTGGTGTCGCCACGGCTGACAAACTTCATCAGGGGGCTGGTTTGATGCGAGGTGCTGATTTGCGTGAAACCAATCTCGCGCGCCAATTGTGCGGCCATGGCTTCATGTTGTTGGTAGCGATAGGCGTGCATGAAGACAATGGCCACGCTACGTATACCCGCATCAAACTGTGTCTTCAATTGAACGTGCAAGGCGTCTGTGTTCAGAGGTTCAATGACTTCTCCTTGCGCAGACATGCGCTCTTGCGCTTCAATCACTTCGCTGTAAAGCAATTCAGGCAATAAGATGTTGCGGTCAAACAAACGTGGGCGGTTTTGATAGGCAATTCGCAAGGCATCGCGAAAACCTTGCGTGGTGACCAACAAGGTGCGTTCACCTTTTCGCTCTAACAGTGCATTGGTGGCCACCGTGGTGCCCATCTTGACGCAACTCACCCATTTGGGGCTGACGGGCTCATTGGATTTCAGACCCAACAAATGACGAATACCTGCGACTGCTGCGTCTTTGTACTGATCTGGATTTTCAGACAACAGTTTGTGAGTGACCAACTGCCCATCGGGCCGTTTGCCAACGATGTCGGTAAAAGTACCCCCTCTGTCAATCCAGAATTGCCACAGCGGACTGGACGGTAAGCTCGTCATTGAATTTCCTTAAATCTACAGCGCGACTCGACTCATTGGCGGTCTGATTTCAACGCTTATTGAAAGCGATGTTAAACCTTTCAGACTAATCTTTGAGGCGAACATCGCGTTTCTACCAAGACGGGCCCGTATTTTGCATTTGCAGTCGGTGCTATTCTTGCAAGGCTTTCCGATTTTTTTCATTCAACGGAGTTCACATGAAAAGACGTCTACTTTCTCAAGCCCTGCTCACCACATTGTTCGCTTTGGGTGGCATTGCCTCAGCCCAAGCCCAGATCAAGTGGGACTTGCCCGCGGCCTACCCGGCCAACAACTTCCACACCGAAAACTTGGTGCAATTTGCCAACGATGTAGAAAAAGCTTCTGGCGGCAAGTTGAAGATCACGGTCCATGCCAATGCCTCTTTGTTCAAAGCGCCCGAAATCAAGCGTGCGGTTCAAGGGGGTCAAGCACAAATTGGCGAAATCTTGCTGGCCAACTTCCAAAATGAGTGGCAACTCTTTGGTGCCGATGGCTTGCCTTTCTTGGCAGACAGCTACGAAGAATCTTTCAAACTGTACAAAGTACAGCGCCCCTTCCTTGAGAAGAAATTGGCCGAACAAGGCATGATGCTGTTGTACTCCGTGGCATGGCCGCCACAAGGCATTTATGTCAAAAAACCCATCAACTCTGCAGCCGATTTGAAGGGTGTGAAATGGCGCGCTTACAGCCCCTCCACTGCCCGCATTGCAGAACTGGTGGGCGCACAGCCTGTCACGGTTCAAGCCGCAGAACTCTCGCAAGCCATGGCCACTGGCGTGGTTGAAAGCTACATGTCTTCTGGCTCCACTGGCTACGACACCAAAACCTACGAGCACATCAAGTACTGGTACGACACCCAAGCCTGGTTGCCAAAAAACGCGGTCATCATGAACAAAGCCGCGTTTGATGCTCTCGACGCCGGCACCAAGCAAGCCGTTTTGAAAGCGGGTGCAGACGCCGATACGCGTGGCTGGAAAGTGTCTCAAGCCAAGAATGGCGAGTACATTGACTTGCTCAAAAAGAATGGCATGAACATCGTCACACCATCCGCCCAACTCAAAGCCGACATGAAAAAAGTGGGCGATGTGATGTTGAAGGAATGGCTTGAAAAAGCGGGCCCAGAGGGCAAAGCTTTGGTCGATGCTTATAACAAGCCTTAATCAGCAATGCGCAGTTTGTTAAACCGCATTTATGACAGCGCCGCCGCTTTGGCGGCGCTTTTCATGTGCGCCATGCTGGTGATGGTTTTAATGTCCATCATTGGCCGTGAATTCAACTTTCACATCAGAGGCACAGACGCCTATGCAGGTTATTGCATGGCCGCCAGCGGCTTTCTGGCTTTGGCTCACACCCTGAAAAAAGGTGAGCACATTCGTGTCACGGTACTGATCAGTCGATTCAAAGGCGGTTGGCTCAAAGGCATCGAATTGTGGGCATTGGGCATGGCCACTTTTTTAGCCTGCCTCATGGCGTACTACAGCATACGTTTGTCTTGGCAGTCTTATACCTTCCACGACATTTCCACCAGCAACGATGCAACGCCCTTGTGGATTCCTCAAATTCCCATGGCGCTTGGCACCGTGGTTTTGGCGATCGCTTTCATCGACGAATTGATTTTGGAAATTCTGGGCAAACGAGTTGCCCTGAGTTCAGATGAAGCGTTACACAACGAGTAACTATGAATGATTTACTGATCACAGCGCTGTTGGTTGCAACGCTGTTTCTCATTTTGGGCAGTGGCGTCTGGATTGGTTTGTCCTTGTCGGGCGTGGCGTGGGTGGGCATGCAACTGTTCAGCAGTCGCCCTGCTGGCGATGCCATGGCCGTCACCATTTGGGGGTCCTCTTCCAGTTGGACCCTCACCGCTTTGCCCTTGTTCATTTGGATGGGTGAAATTCTGTTCAGAACGCGGCTCAGTCAAGACATGTTCAAAGGCTTGGCCCCTTGGCTGCAAGCTTTGCCTGGCCGTCTGCTTCACACCAATGTTGCAGGCTGCACCATCTTTGCAGCGGTTTCAGGCTCGTCTGCAGCCACTTGCGCCACCATTGGCAAAATGACCTTGCCCGAACTCGCCAAGCGTGGCTATCCAGACAACATGGTCGTTGGGACACTGGCAGGCGCGGGCACTTTGGGCTTGCTCATTCCACCGTCTATCATCATGATCGTCTATGGCGTGACAGCAGACGTTTCTATCGCCAAGTTGTTCATTGCAGGCATCTTGCCCGGACTCATGTTGGCGTGCTTGTTTTCGGGATACATCATTTACTGGGCTTTGCGCCATCCGGAACAAGTGCCTGCCAATGATCGCCAATACACCTTCATGGAAAAAATCCGTGAATCGGGTAGCCTCATTCCTGTGGTCTTGCTGATTGCGTCTGTGCTCGGTTCCATCTACGCTGGCATTGCCACAGCCACCGAGGCGGCTGCGGTTGGCGTTGTGGGTGCAATGGTTTTGTCGGGCGTACAAGGTTCATTGAACTGGTCTAGCTTCAAAGAAGCCCTGATGGGCGCAACCAGGCTGTACTGCATGATTGCGCTGATCTTGGCGGGCGCCTCCTTTTTGACGCTTTCCATGGGCTACATCGGTTTGCCACGTCACCTGGCAGAATGGATTGCCACTTTAGGCCTGAGTCAATTTGAACTGATCTTGGCACTGACGGTCTTTTATGTCATCTTGGGTTGCTTCTTAGATGGTATCTCCATGGTGGTGCTCACCATGGGCGTCATCATGCCCACTGTTCAAAAAGCCGGCATCGATCCTTTGTGGTTTGGCATCTTCATTGTGTTGGTGGTTGAGATGGCCCAAATTACCCCACCCGTGGGTTTCAATTTGTTTGTGCTTCAAGGCATGACAGGCAAAGATTTGCTCTGGATCGCCAAAGCCACTTTGCCCATGTTCTTCTTGATGGTGGTGGCGGTCTTGTTGATTTACTTCTTTCCGGCCATCGTTACTTGGATGCCTCAGCAGATGAAGTTGTAAGCAGTTGGTGCAGGCTGTCAGATCGGGGGCTTTTTGCTTTAAAAGCAAGGCTGCAGACACAACACTTTTTTGGGCCGCTTCAAAATCCATTTGAGTGTGATTTCCCATAATGGCACTGGCAAATGCACCTTGTCGTTCGACCCCTTGCACCCTCAGCCTAGGTATGTCTTGAGGCATGACACCTGCCGCCAAAAAGTGTGCATCTCCTAACGCAGTTTCATCCATTGTCAAAACACCAACAGCACGGTGCTTGGCCAACAAATGGGGAATCAGCAACAAACTTGAAGTGACCACAGGAACAGGCAAAGCCTGCTGCAACTCGCGTTGTAACAACACCAAAAATCCACAACTGGTCGTGATGCCTTTGGCACCTTGCTCAACCAATTGGTGGCCTGCTTTGACAAACGCTGGCAACACTTGGTGTTGTTTCAAACTGTCTGCCGTTCTCACAATTTCTTTTGGAAACATGCCCGGCACTTTTTGGTACGTCAATTCGACAGGCCAACCCAAAGGGCACCCAATGTCGCCCGCGTAACGGGGAAACTGCGTGTCTAGCATCAGAACGCCCCAAGGATTCAAATCATTTTGTGCAGCCATCAAAGAATTCATTCAGCAAGTGCGAAGTAAGAGTGATTTTGATTCAAAATTGACCCTCTCTCATGTCGACTCATTTGACACCAGGTCAAAGAATACCCAAAGGAATTTCGTGTTTAAAAATGTGCTGGCCTACCGCATTGGGCCCAATTGGGTAGCGACCGCTTCCGAAGTAGAAAACGCGCTGGCAACGGCCAGATTTACAGAGTGCTCACCAGGCCAAGACAAATCAGTCGGATGGACAGAGCCCAGGGGCGTGGCTCATGGTCCCCTGCTTGAATCAGTCGGCGGCCAATGGATTGCAAAACTGCTGATTGAAACCAAAGCTGTCCCCTCCTCGGTGGTCAAACGCAAAGCAGAACTACAAGCCAAAGACATCGAAGAAAAAACCGGTCGCAAGCCCGGCAAAAAAGAACAACGCGAAATGCGTGAAGACATTTTGCACAGCTTGCTGCCCCAAGCCTTTGCCAAACAAGGTGCAGTCTTGGTCTGGCTGAGCCCCAAAGATCGATTGCTGGTAATCGATGCGGCCAGCACTGGCAAGGCCGACGAAGTCATTACCCAATTGGTACGCGCACTGCCCGGTCTCGATCTGAATTTGCTTCAAACAGCCACCTCACCCCAAACAGGCATGGCCACATGGCTGTTGGCCACAGATCAGGACGAACTTCCACCAGCTCTCAGCATTGAAAAAGAATGCGTCCTCAAATCGGGCTCAGAAGATCAACCCATGGTGAAATACACGCGCCATGTGCTCAACACAGATGAAGTGCGCAAACATGTGCGCGAGGGCAAACTGCCCACCCAATTGGGTCTGAGTTGGGAAGGCAAGGCCAGCTTTGTTCTAACCGATCAACTGCAACTCAAAAAAGTCAGCTTTCTAGACGGTTCAGAGCCAGACGCCATTGGCTCTGAAGGCGACGACAAGTTTGATGCCGATGTGATACTGAGCACCGGCATGCTGGGCCCGCTTATTCAAGATGTGCTTGCTGCCTTGGGCGGCGAGAATGTGTTTGCTGAAGCAGCAAGCGCCGACGAAGGCCCACCCTTTTAATTGCACACAACGCGCGCCATTCGTTTGGCGCCATTCAACAGGAGGCTTGGCATGCTCTCAGTCATCGCTATTTGCATTGGCGCTTGTGTAGGTGCTTTGTCCCGCTGGCAATTGGGACTTTGGCTCAACCCCAGTTCTACTGACAACGGCATTTTTCCTTGGGGCACTTTGGCAGCCAACCTGATCGGGGGATACCTCATAGGCTTGTGCGCAGGCGTATTTCAAAACATGCCCCAACTGGCACCCGAGGTACGCTTGCTGTGTATCACGGGCTTCTTGGGCGCGCTCACAACGTTCTCCACCTTTTCAGTTGAAGTGGTCAGCATGCTCCAACAAGGCCGAATTGTGTTGGCTTTGCTCACAGCAGGCGTTCATTTACTGGGTTCGCTGTTACTCACCTATTTTGGGCTTTACACTGTCAAATTACTTGGTATTAGTCCTATGCCCTAAATCATGGGATTGAGGTCTACTGCAACATTGTTTCGTTTAATTGGAGAACACATGACCCTGAACCGCATTGCACGTCGCTTGGCCCTTGGCGCAGCCGTGGCCCTTCCTTTGGC
>JBEDKQ010000045.1:0-18676 GCA_041172085.1 Pseudomonadota bacterium
AGTGTCTTGCCAAACGTGCGAACCGATTTGAATACGACCCACTTGATTTTTTTCCAAGCCAGCCACCGCACGAAGCAATGTTGTTTTGCCTGAGCCAGAGGGCCCAAAAACAGCGGTAATGCCCAGCCCAGGCAATTGCAGGTCTAGGTCCAGTTCAAAAACTGGACGACTCATCTTGATCTTTAGATGCAGGTTGCTCATACCACCTGCCTTTGACGACGGTTCATCAAAGCCAGAGCCAAGAGCACGACAAACGAAAAGACCAACATGCCCGCTGCCAATACATGCGCTTGAGCGTAGTCCATGGCCTCCACATGCCCATAAATTTCTGTCGACACCACACGCGTCTTACCAGGAATATTGCCACCAATCATCAACACCACACCAAACTCACCCACGGTGTGGGCAAAGCTCAAAATGGCAGCTGTCACCATGCCGGGCTTGGCCATGGGCAATGCCACTGAAAAGAAGGCGTCCAATGGACTGGCGCGCAAGGTGGCCGCAACTTCCATCGGTCGGGGTCCCATGGCGTCAAAAGCGTGTTGCAACGGCTGCACAGCAAAAGGCAATGAGAACAAGATGGAACCGATCAACAGACCTGTGAAAGTAAACGAAAGCACGCCCCAGCCCATGGCCTGCGTGAATTGCCCCAAGGGTCCGTGAGGTCCCATTGCAATCAGTAAATAAAAACCTAGAACGGAAGGCGGCAAAACCAAGGGCAAAGTGACCAGCGCGTGAATCGGTGCACGCCACGCAGATTGCGTTTGCGACAACCACCAAGCCAATGGCGTTGCCAAAACCAACAACAACACAGTGGTTGAGGTGGCCAGTGCCAAGGTCAATTGAATGGCTTGCCAAGATTCGGGCGACAAATTCATGCGTGCAAGTTTACGACGAAGTCCCAAAGCCCCTGGAAGTGAGAAATTTTGCAACTGTTGGATATAACCGACACCACAAATTCCTGAGGGCGCTATCTTTGCGCCTCATGAAAAAAATTTGGGACATTTCCCCCCCCATTGATGCAAGCAGCCCGGTCTTTCCGGGCGATACGCCTTTCCAATTAATATGGTCTGCCCAAATTGCGGCAGATTGCCCTGTGAACGTTAGCGCCATTACCTTGTCACCCCACGTGGGCGCACACGCCGATGCGCCTTTGCACTACGACCCAGAAGGCGCAGCCATTGGCCAAGTCGATTTGCAGACCTACATAGGGCCTTGCAGAGTGATTCACGCCATTGGCGTTGGGCCGCTGATCACCATGCAGCATTTAGCGCATCAACTGCACCATGTCCCAGAGCGAATTGTGGTGAAAACTTACACAACATTTCCGACACACCAATTTGACAAGCAACTCACGGCATTTGCACCCGAGACGCTGCATGCCTTGGCAGACCTCGGTGTCAAACTGATTGGCATCGACAGCGCCAGCATCGATCCAGCCGACAGCAAGACATTGGACAGCCATCAAGTGATCCGACAGCGCAACATGCGTGTCTTAGAAAACTTGCAACTCGATCACATAGAACAAGGCGACTACGAATTGATCGCCCTGCCCCTCAAACTCATGAGCGCGGACGCAAGTCCCGTTCGCGCCATCCTTCGAGAACTTTGAACATGACCACCCACTCTCTAGCCGAATGCCAAGCTCTGGACCAACAAGATCCCTTGCGCTCATTGCGTGAATTGTTTCAGCTGCCCGAAGGCGTGATTTACTTGGATGGCAACTCATTGGGCGTGTTACCCAAAGCAACGCCTGCGCGCGTTGCACAAGCGGTGGCGCAAGAATGGGGCACCGATCTGATCAAAAGTTGGAACACTGCAGGTTGGTTTCAATTGCCTTTGAAAGTGGGCAACAAAATTGCCCGACTGATTGGTGCCAAAGACGATGAAGTGGTGGCGGCAGACAGCACCTCCATCAATTTGTTCAAAGTGCTCAGTGCGGCCTTGTCGATTGCCAAAGCCGATCACCCCCAAAAGAACATCGTTTTAAGTGAGCGCACCAACTTTCCAACCGACCTCTACATTGCAGAAGCCTTGTGCAAAGAGCGCGGCTACCAACTCAAACTGGTAGAAGCCGAAGAACTACACAGCGCACTTCAACAAGACGTGGCCGTGCTGATGTTGACGCATGTGAACTACCGCACTGGCGCAATGCTGAACATGAAAGACATGACCGCTGCTGCACACGCGGTAGGTGCTTTTAGCGTTTGGGATTTGGCACACAGCGCAGGTGCAGTACCTGTTGATTTGAATGGTGCCCATGCCGACTTTGCTGTGGGTTGCGGCTACAAATACCTCAACGGCGGCCCCGGTGCGCCTGCTTTCGTTTGGGTCAATCCCAAACACACCGATCGTTTTTGGCAACCACTCACGGGCTGGTGGGGTCACGCAGCACCTTTTGAATTCACGCCGGATTACCAACCCGCTGCAGGCATCACACGTTATCAATGCGGCACGCAGCCCATCTTGAGCTTGATCGCCCTCGATACAGGCTTAGATGCTTTTTTTGAAGCAGAAAAACTGGGGGGCATGAAAGCGCTGCGCCAAAAATCCTTGGCCCTCACTGGCCTGTTCATGCAATTGGTACAAAACCAATTGCAAGGCCATGGCTTTGGCATTGCCACACCAACGCAAGAGGACCTGCGCGGCTCTCAAGTGAGCTTGACGCGCAGCGAAGGTGCCTATGCCATTGTGCAAGCGCTAATTGCCCGTGGCGTCATTGGTGACTTTCGTGCGGGGGATGGCCAACATCACCCCGACATTCTGCGATTTGGCCTCACACCTTTGTATGTAGGCTTTGCCGATGTGTGGCATGCCGTGCGGCACATCAAAGAAGTGATGGACACCCAGGAATGGCAACAAGCGCGCTTTTCGCAAAAGCACGCCGTCACCTGAACTGGAAAGAACGCACCATGTCTGGATGCCCCTTTAGCCAAGGCGCCACTTCGCCAATGCCCTCTGCAGAATCAAAAGACGAAGTCAGCACCGCACAAATTGTGCAAGACGAGAAAGCGCAATTGGATTTCAGCCAATCCATGAGCTACGGCGACTACCTGCAACTCGACGCCATCTTGAATGCACAAAAACCGCTGTCGCCCGATCACAACGAAATGCTGTTCATCGTGCAACACCAAACCAGCGAGTTGTGGATGAAGCTGATGCTGCACGAACTTCAAGCAGCCATTCATCACATTCAACAAGACGATCTACCAGATGCTTTCAAAATGCTGGCGCGTGTGTCACAAATCATGGCGCAACTGGTGCATGCATGGGATGTGTTGGCCACCATGACGCCGCCGGAGTACAGCGCCATCCGGCCTTACTTAGCGCAATCGAGTGGCTTTCAAAGTTGGCAGTATCGTTGTATTGAATTTTCGATGGGCAACAAAAATGCGGCCATGTTAATGCCCCATTCCCATCGCCCCGATTTGCATGCCATTGTTGAAAAAGCCTATACCGTGCCTTCGCTTTACGACGTGTGCTTGAAACTCTTGGCGAAACGTGGCTTGGCGGTACCGGCTTCCCATTTAGAAAGAGACTGGCGCCAGCCTTATGCCGCCAACGCCCAAGTCGAAGATGCTTGGCTGTTTGTTTATAGAAATCACAAGCAACACTGGGACCTTTACCAATTGGGTGAAGAACTGGCCGATTTGGAAGATGCCTTTAGGCTCTGGCGCTTTAGACATCTGACCACCGTAGAGAGAGTCATTGGCTTTAAACGCGGCACGGGCGGTACAGGGGGCGTGAGCTACTTGCGCAAGATGTTAGACGTCGTTCTTTTTCCCGAAATTTGGTCCCTTAGAACGAGTCTTTAAGGCCAAAAAAATTACATTTTCGTGATGTAATTCGCGTACTTTTTTCCTATTCGGAGTTCTCATGCTGCGTTCCCCTCGTTTGGGTCGTTACCCCTTGGCTTTGTCGCTCTTAGCTTGCCTCTGCATTGGCAGCGCATTGGTCGCTTGTAAAAAGCCCGAAGCAGATGCCAACAAGTCCGCCGAGAATGTGGCGTTGAGCTTGGGCAATGAAGACATCGTGCATTTGGGTACCGCCGAACATGGTACTGGCCCCGTCATTTCAGGCTCATTGCAGCCAGAAATTCGTGCCGACTTGCGCGCTGAAATCAGCGCAACAGTACTCAAAGTTCACAAAGAAAATGGCGAGCCTGTTCGAAAAGGTGATTTGCTTGTGAGCTTAGACAGCAGTGTGCTGCGCGACAACCTCAATTCCGCCGAGGAATCTATGCGGGCTGCCGCTCAATCTTTGGACGGTGCTGAGCGTCAGTTTCAGCGCATCAAATCGTTGCAAGCCCAAGGTATGGTGTCGATGCAGGGCTTGGAGGAGTCTGAAGTAAAGCGCAATGCCGCACAAAGCGAGCATGTGGCCAGCAAAGCACGCGTGGCTGCCGCCAAGCAACAACTCGAGCGTTCAGAAGTTCGTGCCCCCTTCAATGGCGTAGTGAGTGCCCGCAAAGCATCTGCCGGTGACACAGCGCAAATTGGCAAAGAATTGATTCAAGTGATTGATCCCAGCAGCATGCGCTTTGAAGGCCAAGTGTCAGCCGATCAGATGGGTGTTCTCAAAGTGGGGCAGCGTGTCAGCTTCCGCATCAATGGCATGGCCCAAAACGGTGATCAACTCAGCAGCCGCGGAGTTGTCAAACGCATTGATGCTGCCGCTAACCCCATCACGCGACAAGTGTCAGTCATTGTGGAGATCAACAGCAAAGATCGCCCGCCTGTGGTGGGCCTCTATGCTGAAGGCGTGGTGGAAACACTCACTAAACCCGCCGTGATGATTTCTGAAGGCAGCCTGCGCCGCGAAGGCGACAAGGTGTATGCCTGGGCCTTGGACGGTGACAAAATTGTGAAACGTGCCATTCAATTGGGCGATCGCGACACGCGTCTTGGCGAATGGGTGGTCAGCTCTGGCTTGGCTGCCGGAGACAAAGTGTTGCGCAACAACAGCAGCGCTTTGAAAGATGGACAAACCTTTACGTTGCGCGCTGACACAGCCGTCAAAGTGGGTCAATAAACCATGTTTCTGTCCAACTTCAGCGTTAAGAAACCGGTCGTCACGATCGTCATTTTGCTCATGCTCATGGCCGTCGGGCTCATGGCATTGAAGAAACTCAAAGTCAATCAAATTCCTGATGTCGACATGCCCTTGCTGGTCATCGACATCAACTACCCAGGTGCTTCTCCCGACACCGTAGAGCGTGAAGTTCTGAATCGCATTGAAAAAGCGCTGCAATCGGTCAATGGTATTAAAGATTTACGCGGTACTGCCAACGAAGGCAACGCCAACATGCTGGTGTTCTTTGAATTCAAAAAGAACATGGTGGAAGCCACCGACGAAGTGCGCAATGCCATTGGCAAAGTACGCTACAAATTGCCCACCGAAATTCGCGAGCCAGTCATCTTGCGAATTGACCCAGCTGCACAGCCCATCATGCAACTGGCCTTATCCTCTTCTGGCCAAAGTCATGCAGAAATTTCAAGAATTGCGGAAGACCAAGTGGCCGACAAGTTCCGCGGCATTCCTGGTGTAGCCCAAGTCAACGTCAATGGTGCGCTTAAACGTGAACTGAGTGTGTTGTTGCATTCGCAAAAACTGCGTGAAGTCAATTTGTCCGTCACTGAAGTGGTGAATGCACTTCGTACACAAAATGCAGCAGCGCCTGTGGGCAAAATTCGCGGGGCCTTAGAGGATCAAAGCATTCGCCTTCTGGGGCGCATAGAAACGCCCGCCGAATTCAATCAAATTGTAATCAAACGCAGTGGCAACGAACTCATTCGACTTGGCCAAGTGGCCACTGTGACCGATGGCTTTGCAGACCTCACCACCCTCAGTGTTCGAAGCGGTAAACCCAATGTGGGCTTGTCCATCACACGCTCACGCGATGCCTCAACCGTGGGCGTGGCCAACAAAGTTCGCAACTTGGTGGCTGAGATCAACAAGACATTGCCTCAAGGCACACAAATTGAAGTCACACAAGACGGTGGCATTGAAGCGCAGAACAGTTTGAACAACGTGGTCGACGCGCTTATTTTTGGCGCTGGCCTCACCATCTTTGTGGTGTATGTTTTCCTAAACTCTTGGCGCTCTACGCTGATCACCGCTTTATCTTTGCCCACTTCCGTCATTACCGCATTCATTGCCGTGTGGCTGTGTGGCTTCACCCTCAACTTCATGAGTTTGTTGGGCTTGTCCTTGGCCATCGGTGTGCTCATTGACGATGCCATTGTGGTTCGAGAAAACATTGTGAGGCACATGGAACGCGGCGCCGACAGGCGCACAGCAGCTTTGAATGGCACTTCCGAAATTGGCATGGCCGTAGCAGGCACCACTTTCTCCATTGTGGCTGTGTTCATTCCTGTAGGTTTCATGCCGGGTGTATCGGGCGAATGGTTCCGGCCTTTTGGTTTGACCGTGGTGGCATCGGTTCTGGTCAGCTTGTTAATTTCTTTCACCCTAGACCCTATGCTGTCTGCTTACTGGGGCGACCCACCCGGCGAGCACCTCAAGCCTAAAAAAGGCATCAGCTTGAAACTGAAACAGTTCAACGATTGGTTTGACCATCAAGCCGATCGATATGGCAATGTGATTGCCTGGGCATTGCATCACCGTCGCTGGATGATGGCGTTTGCCGTGGTCAGTTTCTTTGGCGCCATCTTTTTGCAAGTTCAATTTGGTGGCTCTAGTTTCTTGCCTAAAACAGATGGTAAAACTTTGGCCATTGATGTGCGCTCGCCTGCCAGTAGCAACTTGGAATATTCGCGCATGAAGCTTGAAGCCGCTGCCATCATGGCGCGCACCCTGCCTGAGACCAAGGCGACCAACAGTTACGTCAATCCAACTGGCGGTCGCATTTATGTCGACATTGGCAAGAGCACAGAACGCAAGCGCACGGCCCAAGAAATTGCCATCGAATTACGCAAGCGCACTTCGCAATTGGTTGGCGCTGAGTACACCGTGCTCGATGATCTTTCAAATGGTGCGGCCAAGCCCGTACAAATCCGTTTCAGCGGCACCGATTCGCGAAAACTGTTGGCCATCACCAGTGATTTCATGGAAAAGTTGCGTCAAGTGCCTGGCGCTGTTGATGTGGGCTTGTCGCAGCAAGATCCACAAAATGAATTGCAAATTGAACTGGACCGCGGCTTGGCCAATTCATTGGGCATTTCCGTGACCGATACTGCCAACGCATTGCGCGTGGCATTTGCCGGCATTGAAGTAGGCGATTGGGTTGACCCCACAGGCGAGTCACGGGATGTGGCCATTCGCTTGGCCCCCGAAGACCGCATGAGTGTGTCCAACATTGAACGCCTGCCCATCACAGTCAGCGGTATGAACACCGTGGTGCCCTTGGCGCAAATAGCCAAAGTGTCCATGGGCAAAGCACCCTCCAAAATTGAACACTCCGATGGCAAACGCACCATTGGTGTGTCGGCCAATGTGCAAGGCCGCTCATCAGGAGAAGTGACCGCCGATGCCTTGAAACTGGCCAAGAGCATCAACTTCCCTGAAGGCTATGGTATTGAACTCGACGGTGCCTCTAAAGATCAGCAAGAAGTTTTTGCGGAGATGGGCATTGCGCTAATTTCCGGTATTGGTTTGATGTACTTCATTTTGGTCATGCAATTTGGCTCTTTCTCTGCACCTTTGGCAGTCATGTTCTCCTTGCCTTTGTCTCTGATTGGCGTGGTGTTGGCATTGCTCATGACGGGAGGCACTTTGAATCTGATGAGCCTGATTGGCGTGATCATGCTGATGGGCTTGGTGGCCAAAAATGCCATCCTGTTGCTTGATGCCGCACGCAGCCTTGAAGCACAAGGTGTGGACCGCGAAGAAGCCCTCATGACAGCGGGTCGCAAACGCTTGCGCCCCATCATCATGACCACCTTTGCTTTGATTGCCGGCATGATGCCCGTGGCCATTGGCATTGGCGAAGGCAGTGAGTTTTACAGGCCCATGGCCACTGCCATTATTGGGGGCACCATCACCTCCACCATTCTCACATTGCTCGTCATTCCCAGTTTCTACGACAGCATTGAGTTGTCGCGTGAAGCTTGGGGCAGACGCTTTCAAGCGCTGGGTCGTCGCTTGAAGTTTTAAAGCATCAACGCTGCATCACCGTCGGCTTAGACGGTGATGTAGCTTGAATCCTTAACCTCTTCCATGACCACATAGCTGTGCGACTGCGAAGGCACAGGAATTTGATTCAGGATGTTGCTGAGCAACTCACGGTATTGCGTCATGGCACTCAAACGTGCCTTGACCAAGTAATCAAAACTGCCCGACACCAAGTGGCACTCCATCACCTCAGGCATGTTGGCAATTTGATTGCGCACCTTGTCAAACACCTCGCCCGATTTAGTGCTGAGGGTGATTTCCACAAACACCAGCAGTGGCTTCTCTAATGCTTTAGGGTCAATGCGCGCGTGATAGCCCGTGATCACACCTTGACGCTCCATGCGCTTCACCCGCTCTGCGCAGGGAGATGTTGAAAGGCCAATTTGTTCGCCCAATTCCGTCATGGAAATACGCCCTTGACGTTGCAGTATGTCGAGGATTTTTCGGTCGATTCGGTCTAGTTCAGTCATTTTTTCTGCGCCAACAGGCTTGCTTATTGATTTTTAGCAAATTTAACTCAATAACCATTTAAATTCAGAAAAATCCACTGAGAAAATATCAATAAACTTGTTTTCATAGCGCAATATAGGAAAAGCTCATGAAAACCATCGTTTTGGGAAGTGGCGTGATCGGCATCACCACGGCTTATTACTTGGCCCGCGCAGGGGTGGACGTCACTGTCATCGACCGTCAAGCCCAAGCCGCAGAAGAGACCAGTTTTGCCAATGCAGGACAAATTTCTCCAGGCTACGCCACACCTTGGGCGGCTCCTGGCATTCCCCTCAAAGCGCTGAAATGGTTGTTTGAAAAACATGCGCCCCTGGCCATTCGACCCGATGGCACATTGTTTCAAGCACAGTGGATGATGCAAATGCTGCGCAACTGCACCGCAGCGCGATACACCGTCAACAAAGAACGCATGATGCGTTTGTCTGAATACAGCCGCGATTGCCTCCGCCAACTGCGCGCAGATACCGGCATCGCTTATGAACACCGCACTGGCGGCACACTTCAAGTCTTCCGCAAACAATCCCAACTGGATGCCGTCACACGTGACATCGAAGTCTTAAAAGAATGCGGTGTGCCTTATGAACTGCTAGACCGAGAAGGCTTGCTCAATGTAGAACCCGGATTGCGTCAAGCATGTGCGCCACATGAGGGTAGTTTATTGGGAGGACTGCGTTTACCGAATGACGAAACCGGTGATTGCCGTTTGTTCACATTGCAGTTGGCAGAAATGGCCAAAGCCCTTGGCGTTAAATTCAGATATGGCGTCACCATCGAGGGTCTTTTGACGGATGGCCAATCGATGCAAGGCATTCAATTAGCGGGTCCAGACAAAGAAATACTGCGCGCAGACCAATACGTGTTGGCTTTGGGAAGCTACAGCCGTCAAATGATGAAGTGCTTGCAAATCGACATTCCAGTTTACCCCGTCAAAGGTTACTCGCTCACCATTCCATTGGTGAACGAATCCTTCGCACCTGTGTCGACAGTACTGGACGAGACCTACAAAATTGCCATCACACGGTTTGACCAACGCATTCGCGTGGGAGGCATGGCTGAGTTAAGTGGTTTTGATTTGAGCTTGAATCCCAACCGCCGCGCAACCTTAGAAATGGTGGCGCATGATTTGTTCCCTGGTGGCGATATGGCACAAGCGCAATTTTGGACAGGTCTGCGGCCCATGACACCTGATGGCACACCCATTGTGGGCGGTACAGCATTGCGTAACTTGTATTTGAATACGGGACATGGCACCTTGGGTTGGACCATGTCGTGCGGTTCGGGTCAATACTTGACCGATGTGATGCTGGGACGTCAACCGGAAATTAGCACGGAGGGTTTGAGCCTTGCACGTTACTCAACAAGTCCACGAGTGTTCACTTCCCCCGAAAAACCGGCTTACGCCTTTCAGCAAAAGCAGTACGTCCTTCCGCAAAATCCTCGCTAAGACTGGTGAGATCGACACGCGCACGAAGTGTGGCCTCTTGGGCGACGTCCGTGGCAATTTCGTTGATCGATTTTTTGGTTTCTTCGGTCGCCAAAGGTGCGAGGGAAAGAACATCTTGCGTTAGATCATGCAAGCATGCATGCCAATTCTCGGACGCAACAAAGTCTTCAAACAAGCCCAACTTATCAAGTTGAGCCGATGTAAAGGGTCTCGCAGTGAGGAACGCCCGCTTGGTGGCCGCTAAACCCATGCGCTGTATATAGCGCGACAAGCCACTGGGGTAGTAATGCAAACCAATGGCGGTGGCAGGCATGCGCCACTCGAGGCCATGCAATCCAATGCGCAAGTCACACGCCAACACGATGTCAGTGGCACCACCATACACACTGCCATTCAAAGCGCAAATGGTGATGGGGCGAAGCACCGCCAATGCCTCGGGCACCTTTTCAAAAGACGTTGCGCCCTGCCCCTCCTTGTCAAAACCTCCAATGTCATAGCCCGCACAAAATACAGGTTTAGGCTGGCCCTGTGTGTTGGCTGTGAGCACCACCACACGCACCGCATGATCCGCATTCACTTTTTGAAAATGCGCCAACAAAGTTTGCAGATCTTCGTTCTCAAGACGATTGCGCTGAGCGGGTCTGTTGAGGGTGATGGTAGCAATACCTTCTGCAATGTGAAGGATGGGTACACTGGATTTACTGGATGAATGCGACATAAGCAATTTGTTGGTGAATGACAAATTCTAGGCGGCTTTGAGGACTAAGCGATAATCCAACATTGCATCAACGTCCGCCAAGGGCGCTTACCCTTCAAGGATCTTCTGATGAAAAAAAACTTTCCCCTTCAAATTGAAGGCAAAAACCCAGACCGCGTGCTTGAAGCTGTGAAGCACGAGATTCGCAAATACTTCAAACGCGAACGCAATCGTGCACTGCCTAAGGAAGTTGATTTTTGGGACTTTGACTGCAAAGTGGGCTTAACCGCCAACACAGCCGAAGCGGTCAAGGTGAGTGCCGTCATTGAAAATGTAGATGCTTTGGCCAAAGCAAGTGCCACGTCTGTCTATGTCGAAATATTGAGCAAGCACGGCGTACGTGTGATCAACCCCGAAAACGATCCAGTCATCATTGAGCGGGTTGACGACGCTGGTTTTGCCAACCAATAAACAAGCCAGCGCCAATCACAATTGCACAGCCCAACAGCATGGGCATGTCCAGTTGCTCGCCAAAGACCACCACGCCAATTGAGATGCCAAACAGCAAGCGTGAATATCGATATGGCGTTACAGCCCCAATTGAGCCTGTGCGCATTGCAATCATGAGTGCTGTGTAGCCAAAGATACCTGTTACCAAGGCTGCGCCAATCATCAGGGCCTGTGTCAGCGCCAGTGCTACAAAAGCTTTGCCGTCCCACAGCGCAAAACTAGCACCCGCAATCATCATGGTGATGAAGCCATAAAAACCCAGAACCTCTTTGGTTAAAGCAGGCGGCGCAGTGCGTGAAAACAAATCACGTCCCACAAAACCCAAAGTGCCAACCACGGCCAACAAAGACAAAGCAGAAAAATCATCGGCTGAGGGACGCAAAATAATCAGAACACCCAACAGTCCGACCAAGATGGCCGCCCAGGTTTTGCCATCTACTTTTTCGCGTAAGAAAATTCGGGCACCGATGACCACAAACAAGGGGGCTGCCTGCAAGATGGCCGTCGCAGAAGACATTGGCGTAAGCGCAATGGCCAAAATATAAAACAAGCGCCCAAAGAATTCAAACACTGCCCTGTAAAGCATGCGCTGCGTAAATGCTTGTGGATGAAACAATTGCGCGCCTGTGCGTCGTGCCATGATGGCGAAGATGCACAGGCCAACAGCACCAAATATCATCAACACTTGCCCTACAGGCACTTGCTTGGTGACGGTCTTTAGAAATGCATCCTCAATGGCAAAACCCGCCATAGAAGCAATCATCCAACCAATACCAATGAAGTTTGTTTTTTGTGCGTTGGCCAGTGATTGCATTCATTGAGTTTACAGCCTGTCCAGGTATCAGGCTTAAAGCTGGACCGCTTTCGCAAGTGCCGCCCAAGCTTTTAGCGTTGTCGGGTGCGTCAAACCTGCAGCAGCAACAGGGTGAGACGCCAACTTCACCACCACCATCTCAGCCTTTGGATTAATGTGAATCATCTGCCCATGAATACCAGAAGCCTCGTAGGCGCCATCGGCATTGTGCAAAATCCACCATTGATTGCGGTAGCTGTACCCAGCCCTGAAGGCCATGCCGCTGGCTTTGAATTTTTCTGGATCACCGCCTTTTACAAAAGTATCGTCAAGCACTTCTTTTGCAAAGATGCGTTGCCCCTTCAATTCGCCACCACATCGAAGCATTTCGCCAAAGCGTGCCAAATCTCTTGCAGATGCATTCAACCCGCCACCTTGCAAGGGCGTGCCTACTGAATCCACAATGACGTGTGCGTCTTCTTCCATGCCTAACTTCTGCCAGATGGTGTCACTCAGATGATCGGCCCAATTTTTTTGAGCGACGCGCGTGACAATCCAGCCCAGCACCTCCGAGTGAACGGTGCGGTAGACAAACCCTGCGCCATGCTCACCCTCTTTTTGCAAGGTTTGTAGAAAATCATAAATGTTGGATTGCCCCTGATATCCAGCCGGCTTTGGCATCAAGCCACTGGCCCAGCTGTATCCAAATATTTCAGCCGTCACATCTGTGTAATCTTCACGATAACGAACCGCGCCTGTCATGTCCATGACTTCTCGCACCCGCATGTCAGACCAAGCACTGCCAGACAGTTCGGGGACGTAATGGGTGACCCACGCATTGGGATCAATTTTTCCCTCATGCGCCAATTGAGCCGCCATCAAACCTGTGAACGATTTGGTCACCGAGAACAACAAATGAGATGACGACGGCTTCATTTGATTGTCATACCGTTCAAACACTATATTGCCTTTGTGAAGCACCACAAGTGCATCAAGATAATTTTGGTTGAACCATTCATCAACACTGGTCAGTTGCTCTGAAGCATCTTGAAAGGTAAATCGCCCAATGGGCTTGAGCGCAACTTGCAAATCCGTCACCTGAGCATGGCCTCGGCGAATATTGCGCGTTGGGTACAACTCGCGCATATTCTGCACAGCCCAACGCATCTGTGGATATTTGAAGGAGTTTGTCAGGTCGACACGTTGGTTTTCTAGGGGTGGAAACGTACTCATCAAACCGAGTTTGTCCAAGGCAACCGTCTCGGGGTTTGGCAATGTTGGGGTTTCTAGATTGGATGACATTGAATGAACTCCAGTGTTGACTGCAACTTTTTGAATTCATTGTCATCAACAGATTGCTTGAACGAACTAGGGGAAAACCTTTGAAGTGTCGCCAACGCAACCCCATTTGTGAACTGCCAATGCAGTGGCGTGAGCGTAAAACACGGCCTTCACAAGCTTGCGATATCTGCAGAAAATGGTGCATCTTTCTGAAAAGCCCCTGTATAGTGGTTCATCCCTTGATTTAGACACATGGCACATGAAGCTCATTTGCATCAATGACCTCTCCGCCCAGGACATACGCGCTATTTGGCAACTGGCAGCCAAACCCTTGAACCCCTTGCAAGGCAATGTGGCGTGGTCTTTTGAAGGCAATGGCATACGCACGCGAACCACATTTGTCCAGGCCTTTCGCGAACTGAACCTGAGCTATGTCGAACTGCCCAATTTACTGAAAACCACCGAGCGCCCATGTGACCTTGCAGGCTACCTAGATCCGTTTTATGACATCTACGTCATCCGCGATGGCAATCAAGATCGCTTGAATGAATTTGCCCAGGCCTCGCAGCGCCCGGTGATCAACGCCATGACTGCTTTGGGGCATCCTTGTGAAGTGCTAACCGATGCCTATTCGATTGAAAAAAACATTGGCGCTTTGGCCAACAGCCACATCACGCTTTGGGGTCCAACGACCAATGTGTTTCGGTCATGGCATGAACTGGCACAGGTGCTGGGCTTTGACATTGTGCATGTTTGTGATGCACGGTTTCATGAAAGCAAAGACCGGGTTCACTTTGTAGAGACCTTTAATGGCACCACCGATGTGGTCATCACCGACAGTTGGCCAACAGGTTTTGCAGATTCGGCGTGGTCACTGAGCACCGAACATTTGCAAGCATTCGGGTTGCCCCAACTGATCGCAACACCCCCGTTTCACATCGCTCAAGAAGTGGCTTTTGATCCTTTGCACTACAAAGGATTTATGGGTTACGCACAAAAAATAGATTTGCTGCCTGTGCAGAAGGCCATTTTGAGTTACCTGTTGTCCAAGAAACAGGTGTGACCGAAGGCGCGTTCAGTGCAAATTGCGCTTGCCTGATTCGTTGCTGAGGGCATCCAAAACAAACATGGGAATGTCGACATCGAACTTCTCGCCATCTTCGGCCACGCAGAAATAACTGCCATGCATGGTGCCGGTCGGTGTTCTTAAACGTGTGCCGCTGGTGTATTGAAATTTTTCACCCGGTTGCAACAGCGGCTGGTACCCCACAACACCCAAGCCCTTCACTTTTTCGTGAAGGCCATTGGCATCGTTCACACTCCAGGACCTTGAAATCACCTGAGCTGCAATATTGCCAGTGTTGGTAATGGTGATGCTGTAGGCAAATGTATAGAGGTCACCCGTGGGATCAGATTGCTCAGGCAGATACTGTGGGGTGACTTCAACTTGGAGTTTGTAATTTGGCATAGCGTGATTTTGCACTCATCAATGCAGATGCATTCAATATATCGAATCAACCCTTTTAATTCGACTGACAACCACTTAACCCACAAATATTTTAGTAATTTTTAAATAATTAAGGTATATTTTATGAACATACCTGACTTTGAATTTCATTCAAGCAAGAGCACGTCAAACAGGCTTAAACACGGCATTGATTTTGAAGAAGCACAAGCACTTTGGAACGACCCGTTGCTGTTAGAAATTCCAGCAAATCTTGAAGATGAACCAAGGTTCTTGCTGATTGGCACCATTGACCATCGCCATTGGTCAGCCGTGATCACTTACAAAGGCAACAAGATCCGGTTAATTTCTGTCAGGCGATCTCGCAAGGAGGAGATGACACTTTATGAAAGCTAAAAAATTTGATCAAGCCTTCGACGAAGGCGCTGACGTCACCCCTGCTTTAGATTTAAGCAAAGCCAAACGTGTTCAAAATGCACCTAAACGGGTGAATGTCGACTTTCCGGTATGGATGGTCGAATCTCTAGACCGAGAAGCCAGCAAACTGGGTGTCACTCGACAATCGGTCATCAAGGTTTGGTTGGCCGAACGTCTGGCCATGAACTCAAATGGCCAACGCTAATTGGCGTTGACCAAGAGTTCTTGGCCTTAAGACTTATGCAACCAGCGGCAAAGCTCTTCGTCTTTTTCCTGTCAATTTAAACATGGCATTGGCCACAGCTGGCGCCAATGGTGGTACCGCGGGTTCGCCCACACCTTCAGGTGAATGGGTACTGGGCACAATCCAAGTTTCAACCACAGGCGATTGCGCCATGCTGACCAACGGGTAATTGGTAAAGTTGGTTTGTTGAACCACACCGTCTTGGATGTCAATTTGTCCAAACAAGGCCGCAGTCAAGGCAAAGTTAACCGAGCTTTCAACTTGTTGCGCTACGGTGCCAGGATTGACCACCGTACCGCAATCGATGGCACACACCACGCGGTGCACATGGGGCTTGCCGTCTTGCATCGACACTTCGGCCACTTGCGCCACGATAGAGCCAAAGGATTCGTGCAAGGCCACGCCATGCGCATGACCTGAGGGTAAATCACTGCCCCACTTTGCTTTGTCTGTGGCCAATTTCAATACCGCCGCATAACGTGGGGCGTTCTTCAAAAGCGCCATCCGAAATGCCACCGGGTCTTGCTTGGACTCAACAGCCAATTCATCGATAAAGCTTTCAGAAAAGAAAGCATTGTGTGAATGACCCACCGAGCGCCAAAAACCAATGGGCACGCCCATCTTGGTAGACACATGCGACATGCGTTGGTGCTCAAAGCCGTAGGGCAAACAAATCAAACAAACCTTCGGCTGTTGTTTTGTCGGGTGCATCCACAGGCCCAGACAGCGCCGGCAACACACGAGACATCCAACGCGGCGAAATGGCATCGCCAGCCGATTTAATTTGCAGGCTCTCAACTTGGCCCTGCGCATTCATGGCGGCACTCAGTTGTGCCACATGCATGGGGCGGTAGTAGTCGTGCGTCATGTCTTGCTCGCGCGACCAGACCAATTGCACTGGCGCGCCATCGCCATGGCCAATTGCGTGGCTTGCACCACCACGTCCACTTCCAAACGTCGGCCAAATCCACCACCTAGCAAAGTGACATTGAGTTTGACTTTGTCTGCAGCCAAATCGGCCACTTTGGCCGCCGCAGCACGCGCCAGGCCAGGCACTTGAGTGGGCGCCCAAATTTCCAATTGACCGTTTTTGAATTGCGCTGTGCAATTCATGGGCTCCATGGTGGCGTGTGCCAAGTAAGGGGCCTTGTATTGCGCTTGAATGACACGCGCAGCACTCGCTTCAGCTTTGGCGGCATTGCCTTGCTCATGAAAAGTGAAACCGCTTTCTGTCTTGAGTTTTTCGATCAGCTCAGACTCGATGCGCTTTGAGTCAATGGCACCTTCTTTGCGCTGCGCCCATTGCGCCTTTACTTTTTGAACAGCTTGTTGCGCATGCCAAGTAGATTTGGCAATGACTGCAAAGCCAGGGGCAGAACCCGCGGCACTGGACAATTGAATGCACTTCACAACACCAGGCATGGCCAAGGCTTCCTTGGCGTCCATGCTGCTGAGCGTGCCTCCCACCTGCGGCACTTGAATGACGCTGGCAAACAGCAGGTTTGGAAGACGAACGTCCATGCCAAACACGGCTGAGCCATTTGTTTTGGCAGGGACATCTGCACGCTTTGTCGCTTTGCCAATCAGTTGCCAATCTTTGCGATCTTTCAGCACAACATTGGCGGGAGTTTGCGCAGCCGCACCTTTGGCCAGTTCGCCAAAGTGAGCAGACTTTCCTGAAGCATGGCTAACCACGCCGTCTTTAACGGTCAGTTCTTTGGCCGACACTTTCCACTGATCTGCTGCAGACAACAACAAGCTGGCTTTGGCGGTGGCCGCTGCCAAACGCAAATGTTCCCAAGCATCTTTGACAGATGACGAACCACCCGTTGCATTGACACCCAATTCGCGCGCCACTTTGCTGACCATCCACTCCCCTGTTTTGACCATCATGGGCTTGTCTTTGCCCTCTGACTGCATGGGGTGGAATGGCAAGGTGCCGACAAACATGGCCACGTTGCCATAGATGGCGTCATGGCCAGCTTGCTCAAGTCGAACGCTGTTTAGAGCTACATCCAATTCTTCCGCCACCAACACGGCCAGTGCATTGTGAATGCCCTGACCCATGTCGCTGCGGTGCATGGCCAACACGATGCTGCCGTCCTTGGCAACTTTGATCCAACCGTTCAGCGCAATATCACCTTCGGTCGACAGCATGTTGTCTGGCTTGCCTAAACGTGAGCGTGGTGGCATGACGCCCCAGCCCACCATCAGGGCGCCCGTAAGGCCTAGGCCACTCAGAATGAGGTTGCGGCGCTTCATGCTTGTGCTCCTGCTGCGCGGTGAATGGCGGCACGCACGCGTTGATAGGTGCCACATCTGCAAAGGTTGGTCATGGCCTCGTCAATGTCGGCATCTGTGGGTTTAGGTTTTCTAGCCAACAGCGCAGAAGCCGCCATGAGCATGCCACTTTGGCAGTAGCCGCATTGCGGTACTTGCTCTTCAATCCAGGCTTGCTGCAAGGCACTGGGTTTTTCGGGGGTCACAGGAACGTACGGGTTGACCGTCTTTATGGACTGTGCAGGCGCCGCAAGCTGCAATGCCACAGCCAAATTTGGTGCCAGTGAGATTGAGGGAGTCTCTTAGAACCCAGAGCAAGGGCATTTGGGGATCGACGTCGAGGCTCACGCTGTTGCCGTTGATGTTGAGATTCATTGGGGGGCTTTCACGAATGAGGTCTAGGGACCCATGATTGCTAATGGAAGGATGCTAGCAGGTGTTGAGTATTTGTGTGGAGCATCGGGGTGATCTGTTGGCGCTTATGGGACTTCAATGGTGGGAGCGTTGATCAGTCAGCCCCCCCTAAGGGCCTTTTCAAAACGCCATGTGGGCTACGCAATAGACAAGCAATTGGAAGGACAACCTAGTCCGCTAACTGCTTACCAACGTGCACTGCATTAGACCTTGATGTATCAGCGATCAGCGAAGCTGAAATTCAGCTGACTTTGGGCATCGCCTCAAATATGGTGCATGTGGTGGTTGCATGGGCATACAGTTTGCCATATGGTCCCACAATTTTTGCTTCGGATGTGCCCACCTGTCGACCGACGTGAAGCGCTTTGCCAATGCACCGCAGAGGGCCCGCAAGGTTGCGTACCAACCCCCATGAACCGAGCCCAATGGGTTGTAGTGCTTGAGTTGTGGGGTTGCCTGGAAGATGGCCAGGCCCTCACCTACTTCGA
>JBEDKQ010000046.1:0-25874 GCA_041172085.1 Pseudomonadota bacterium
CCTCTAAACACAAAAACAAAAGCGATGGAGCCCCAAAAACGCATCAACAAACCTAAAAACCTCGGAAGGAAGCGAAACTGACACCTGTACACCGCGAACTAAACACACGCTCTTAGAACGTGTGCTAAGCCATTATGGGACATAAAACAAAGGGTTTGGCAAGTTAATTCTTTGAAAGGCCTTTAAATACTTGGGATTCAAGATGTTTTTGTCTCTTTATGTGGCTCTTTGTTGGTTTCTTTACCAACTCACTTCACGATCTGGGGTGGCACTGATTTTGTGAACGGTCAAATCTGCGCCTTCGTATTCTTCTTCTTGGCTCATCTTCAAACCAAGTGTCATTTTCAAAACGCCGTAAACGACGGTGCCACCGATCAAGGCCCAAGCAATGCCCAAGAAGGTGCCAATCACTTGCGCGCCGAAAGACACGCCGCCCAAGCCCCCAAAGCTTTGCAAACCAAAGATGCCTGCTGCAATGCCGCCCCATGCACCGCAGATGCCGTGCAAGGGCCAAACACCCAACACGTCATCAATCTTCCATTTGTTTTGTGTCAGTGTGAACATCACCACAAACAAAGCCCCTGCCACCGCACCCACTGCCAATGCGCCAAAAGGATGCATCAAATCAGACCCAGCGCAAACGGCCACCAAACCAGCCAAGGGACCGTTGTGTACAAAACCAGGGTCGTTCTTGCCCAACACCAGTGCTGCCAAAGTACCGCCGACCATGGCCATCAATGAGTTAACGGCAACCAGGCCAGAAATCTTGTCGAGTGTTTGCGCACTCATCACATTGAAGCCAAACCAGCCGACGATCAAAATCCAGGCACCCAAGGCCAAGAAAGGAATATTGGATGGAGGATGTGCAGAAACGGCGCCATCTTTGCGATAACGGTTGTAGCGTGCGCCCAACAAAATCACTGCAGGCAACGCAATCCAACCACCCATGGCGTGAACCACGACCGAACCTGCAAAGTCGTGAAACTCTTCGCCTGTGGTGGCCTTGATCCAAGCTTGCACACCAAAATGTTGGTTCCAGGCAATGCCCTCAAAGAAGGGGTAAATAAAGCCCACGATACAAGCGGTGGCGATCAGTTGTGGCCAGAACTTGGCGCGCTCGGCAATACCGCCCGACACAATGGCCGGAATGGCCGCAGCAAAGGTCAGCAAGAAAAAGAATTTCACCAAGTCATAGCCGTTTTTGGCGGCCAAGGTTTCTGCACCAACAAAAAAGCCAGTGCCATAGGCCACGGTGTAGCCCACGACAAAATAAACCACGGTGGAAACAGAAAAGTCCACCAGAATTTTGACCAAGGCATTCACCTGGTTTTTCTTGCGAACGGTGCCCAACTCCAAGAAGGCGAATCCTGCGTGCATGGCCAGCACCATGATGCCGCCCAACAAAATAAAGAGCGCATCAGCGCCCTGTTTTAGTGCTTCCATGTTTATCTCAAGTAATTTTTGAATTAATTTGGTGCACAAAACCCATGATTGGGCGTTGCGCACCAAAATCAAGCAAAAAACACGCCAAAGAAGCTTGGATCTGCAAGATATGATCACCCCATGGAAGCATTTCTCGTCTCAACTGGCATCGTCGCTCTCGCCGAAATGGGCGACAAAACACAATTGCTGTCATTGGTTTTAGCGGCTCGGTTTCGCAAACCCTGGCCCATCGTTTGGGGCATCTTGGTCGCCACGTTGGTGAACCATGGCCTTGCGGGCGCCTTGGGAAGCTGGGTTACGACGCAGTTAGGGCCAGATGCTTTGCGTTGGGTGTTGGGCGGCTCTTTCTTGGCCATGGCAGTTTGGATTTTGATCCCAGACAAATTGGACGACGAGGATGAGCAAACCAATCCCAAATGGGGTATTTTTGCCACAACAGTCATTGCTTTCTTCCTGGCCGAAATGGGCGACAAAACGCAAATTGCCACGGTGATGTTGGCTGCCCAATTTCAAAGCTGGTTTTGGGTGGTGGCCGGGACCACCTTGGGCATGATGCTGGCAAATGCCCCAGTGGTCTGGCTAGGTGACGCCATCACGCGCAAAATTTCGCTGACACTGGTGCATCGAATTTCAGCCGTGATCTTTGCTGTCTTGGGCGCCTTGGCCTTATGGGGTGGGCCCAGCGCTGACGTTCCTGATTCTGTGCCTGCACCTTTGCCCGAGCCCAAAACCACCGCCAGCGCAAGCCTTTGAGTGACTTTTTGAGACCATAGCCCTTATACTGTGCTTGCGCCGATTTGCTCCAGCTTGCGGGCGCGCAAACATTTAAGTTTGTAAATTCAGCTAAAGAGAGAACCTGTTCTACCGGTTTTGCTTTTCAAGCTGAACCGGTTTTTTTTCGGGTTACTTTTTGGGTTACTTTTTGGGTTTATTGCAAATTCACAGATTCATGACTTTGATCGCAACGCCACAGTCGATGTTTTTTGAAGCACCACTTGCTTTGCAAAGTGGCGCTTCCATTCGGGCCTATCACTTGGCCTACGAAACCTATGGCACTTTGAATGCCGACAAATCCAACGCCGTGCTCATTTGTCATGCCTTGAATGCCTCGCACCATGTGGCCGGTGTTTATGCAGGTCAAGACAAAAGCGAAGGTTGGTGGGACAACATGATTGGCCCCGGCAAAGCCGTCGACACCAACCGCTTCTTTGTCATAGGCGTGAACAACTTAGGTTCTTGTTTTGGCTCCACAGGACCCATGCATGCGCACCCAGACACTGGTGAAATTTACGGTGCCGATTTTCCGGTTGTCACAGTAGAAGATTGGGTGGATGCTCAAGCACGGTTGTTGGATGCCCTGGGCATTCAAACCTTGGCGGCTGTCATGGGCGGTAGCTTGGGTGGCATGCAAGCATTGTCCTGGACGCTGCGTTATCCCGAGCGTGTAGCCCACGCGGTGGTGGTCGCAAGCGCCCCCAACCTCACCGCCGAAAACATTGCCTTCAACGAAGTGGCTCGCCGTGCCATCGTCACCGACCCTGATTTTCAGGGTGGTCACTTTTACAAGCACGGTGTGGTGCCGAAACGTGGTTTGCGCATTGCCCGCATGATCGGTCACATCACGTACCTCAGTGATGATGTGATGAATGAAAAGTTTGGCCGTGAGCTGCGCGATGCAGTGGTTGGCAATGCCACAGGCTACCGTTACGCCACACAAGATGTCGAGTTTCAAATTGAAAGTTATTTGCGCCACCAAGGTGATAAGTTCAGCGAATACTTTGACGCCAACACCTACCTCTTGATCACACGGGCTTTGGATTATTTTGACCCTGCGCGAACTTTAGGTGGCGACTTAACCGCAGCTTTGTCCAAAGCGACATGCAAGTTCTTGTTGGTCAGCTTTACCACCGACTGGCGCTTCTCGCCTGCACGCAGCCGTGAAATGGTTCGCGCCTTGCTAGACAACAAACGCGATGTCAGCTACGCCGAAATCGATGCGCCCCATGGTCACGACGCCTTTTTGTTAAATGACGCGCGCTACATGAATGTGGTGAGCTCGTATTTCGACAACATCGCCCAAACCCTGACAGCGGGAGGCCCAGCATGAGTGAACATGTCAACTTGCAGGCCATCGCGCGCTTGGTGCCTGAAGGAGCTCGCGTGCTTGACTTGGGCTGCGGCGATGGCGCGCTTCTGGATTATTTGCAGAAACACCGTGGCTGCAGTGGCTATGGGGTCGAGATTGACGACCTCAACATTCAAGCTTGCGTCAAGCGAGACGTGAATGTGCTTCAACTGAATTTAGACGAAGGTCTTACCATGTTTGCCGACCAATCCTTTGACGTGGTCTTGCAAATTGACACGCTTCAGCACTTGCGAAACGCTGAGGTGATGCTGCGCGAAACAGTGCGGGTGGGTCGAACTGGTATTTTGGCCTTTCCCAATTTTGCACACTGGCCCAATCGCTTGAGCATCTTCAAAGGCCGCATGCCTGTCACCAAGCGCTTGCCTTATCAGTGGTACGACACGCCCAACATTCGGGTGGGGACGTATGCTGATTTTGCACAGCTGGCAGCTCAGAATCATTTGAAAATCATCGACAGCTTCGGCTTGCACGAGGGACAAGAAGTTCGCACTTGGCCCAACCTGTTAGCAGGTACGGCTGTTTTCAAGTTACAACGTTAACGCTGTTTCACCAGCCTCTAAAGGACTTCCATGACGCTTCCATCCACCATGAAATTTGTTGACCATGGCACTGGCGGAGGGCCAGAAGTTTTAAGACCCAGTCAATGCGCTGTACCCTCACCCCAAAAAGGTGAGGTCTTGGTCAAGGTCGCTTTTGCTGGCGTCAATCGCCCCGATTGTTTACAGCGCAGTGGCAAGTACCCCCCGCCTCCCGGTGCTTCACCCATCGTCGGCTTAGAAGTCTCTGGCAAAGTGGTTGCTTTGGGTGAAGGGGTCACGCGTTGGCAATTGGGCGATAAAGTTTGCGCACTGACCAACGGCGGCGCCTATGCTGAATTCGTCACTGTGCCTGAAGGTCAAGCATTACCAATTCCCCAGGGCTATTCGATGTTGCAAGCCGCTGCGTTGCCTGAAAACTATTTCACGGTGTGGACCAATGTGTTTCAACGTGGCAAATTAAAAGCTGGTGAAAGTATTTTGATTCATGGCGGTTCCTCTGGAATTGGCCTCACGGCCATTCAACTGGCGCATGCTTTTGGTGCCAAGGTTTTTTGTACGGTTGGCAATGCAGACAAAGTAGCCGCTTGTGTCAAAGTGGGTGCCGATGTGGCCATCGATTACAAGACGCAAGATTATGTTGAAGAGGTTTTGAAACGCACTGACCAAAAGGGTGTGAATGCCATCTTGGACATGGTGGGCGGCAGCTACATGCAGCGCAATTTAAGAGCACTGGCCATTGAGGGCCGCTTGTTGCAAATTGCGTTCTTACAGCCCTCAAAAGTTGAAGTCGATTGGGTCTCTTTGATGGCCAAACGACTTACCTTCACGGGGTCCACGTTGCGCCCTCGCAGCGCTGCCGACAAAGCGCAAATTGCCAACGAACTCCATGCACAAGTTTGGCCCCTGTTGGCAGCAGGTACTGTCGCGCCCGTCATTTACAAAGTGTTTGATTTGAACGACGCTGCTCAAGCCCATGCGCTGATGGAGTCTTCGCAGCACATTGGCAAGATCATGTTGAGCGTCGCAGGGGAGTAATTCATGAGCAACAAGTTAAGCGTGGGTGTGATTGGCCTGGGCGCCATGGGCATGGGCATGGCGCAGTCGTTGCGCCGTGCTGGCCATGTGGTGAATGTGTTCGATGTGCGAGCCGAAGTGGCGCAAAAGTTTGCTGCTGAAGGTGGCATGGCGTGCGCCAGTTTGGCCGACATCGCGCAAGCTTCCGATGTGTTGGTGTCGGTGGTGGTCAATGCGGCACAGACCGAATCTGTTTTGATCGGTGATGGCAGCGCGCAATCGGGTTGCATCAACCACCTCAAACCTGGCAGTGTGTTTGTGATGTGCTCCACGGTCGATCCTGCATTTTCTGTGGGCTTGGAAAAAACACTCCATGCCAAAGGTTTGCTCTACATCGACGCGCCCATTTCAGGCGGTGCGGCCAAAGCAGCATCTGGCCAAATGACCATGATGACAGCTGGAACACCCGAAGCGTATGCCAAAGCCGAACCCTTCTTGAACGCCATGGCTGCCAAGGTTTACAAACTGGGCGACAGCGCCGGGGCTGGTAGCAAAGTGAAAATCATCAACCAGCTTTTAGCTGGTGTGCACATTGCGGCAGCTGCAGAAGCCATGGCCTTGGGCTTGCGCGAAGGCGTTGATCCAGACGCGCTTTATGAAGTCATCACGCACAGTGCTGGCAACAGTTGGATGTTTGAAAATCGCATGGCCCATGTGTTGGCCGCCGATTACACACCGCTGTCTGCCGTTGATATTTTTGTGAAAGATTTGGGCTTGGTGCTCGACATGGCGCGCGCCAGCAAATTTCCGCTGCCTCTGTCTAGCACGGCGCATCAAATGTTCATGCAAGCCAGCACCGCGGGCTTTGCCAAAGAAGATGACAGTGCCGTCATCAAAATTTTCCCAGGCATCGAATTGCCCAAAGCCAAATCAATCTAGCGCCACAAAGCTGACAAACTCTAAAGGCCATCACGATGAAATTAGGTTGTATTGCAGACGACTTCACTGGCGCCACCGACTTGGCCAACAATTTGGTTCGTGCTGGCATGCGCGTCATGCAAACCTTTGGCGTGCCCACAGCGCCACTGTCTTCAGAAGTTGATGCCGTGGTGGTGGCCTTGAAATCTCGCACCATTCCTGCAGCAGAAGCCATCGCGCAATCTCTGGCCGCCTTGCAGTGGTTACAAGCGCAAGGCGCCGTGCAAATCTATTTCAAATACTGCTCTACGTTTGACAGCACGCCTGAGGGCAACATTGGCCCCGTCACCGAAGCTTTGATGGACGCGCTCAATTGCAAATTTACCGTTGCGACGCCAGCCTTTCCAGACAACGGTCGCACCGTGTTCAAGGGCTACCTGTTTGCGGGTGCCGTGCTGCTCAATGAAAGCGGCATGCAGAACCATCCGCTCACGCCCATGACCGACGCCAACTTGGTGCGCGTGCTGCAAGCGCAAACCAAGCGCAAGGTGGGTTTGATCGATCACACCACCATGGCCAAAGGCACACAGGCGATCGCCGACAAAATGAAACAGCTTGAAGCTGACGGTGTGGGCGTGGCCATTGTTGATGCCACCAGCAACGACGATTTGAAAACCCTGGGTCCCGCCCTCAAAGGCATGCCATTGGTCACAGCAGGCTCAGGTGTGGCCATTGGTTTGCCTGGCAACTGGGGTTTGCAATCCTCAGCCCAAGCCGCGGCATTGCCGGCCCCCATGGGCTACCAAGCCATCGTCTCTGGCAGTTGCTCTTTGGCCACGCAAGGTCAAGTCGCCCACTACATTTCAACGGCGTTGCCCAGCTGGCAATTCAAGCCCTTGAATTGGACTGCGCAAGATGTGCCGGCTCAAATCAAAGCCGATGTAGACGCAGCGTTGGCATGGGCCTCACCTTTGTTGTCTCAAGGCCCAGTCTTGATTTATGCCACCACAGATGCAGACACGCTGCAACAAGTGCAAGCCAAGTTTGGCCGCGAGCAAGCCGGTGAATGGATGGAGTCTGCCTTGGCACAAGTTTGTCTGGGCCTTCAAGCCTTAGGCGTCAAACAGTGGGTCATTGCGGGCGGTGAAACCTCTGGCGCTTGTGTGCAAGCCTTGAACATCACTCAAATGCAAATTGGTCCGCAAATTGATCCTGGCGTGCCATGGTGTTTTGCGCCGCAACACGCGGCGGGTCACCTCACTTTAAAGTCTGGTAACTTTGGCACGCCCGACTTTTTCACCAAGGCTTTGAAGGTGTTGGCGGAGACCTCAGCATGACTGCCCTTGTGAACATGCGCGAAGCCAAAGCGCGCGAGGAAATTTGCCGCGTCGGTGAAAGCTTGTTTCAGCGTGGCTATGTGCATGCCACCGCTGGCAACATCAGCGTGCGTTTGGACGACGGATTTTTAATCACGCCCACAGATGCTTGTTTGGGGTTTTTAGACCCTGCCGAACTGGCCTTGCTGGACCACGATGGCCAGCAACTCAGTGGCAAACGCGCCAGCAAAACCATTGCTTTGCACCGCAAAATTTATGAGGCCTCTGATCATGCACCCGGCAGCTGGCCTGCGCATTGCGTCATTCACACGCACAGCACGCACTGTGTGGGTTTGAGCTTGGCTGCCAACGGACCTGAGTTGTTGCCGCCCATCACGCCTTACTTTGTCATGAAAGTCGGCCACGTACCCTTGATTCCGTATTTTCGTCCTGGCGATGTACTGGCCGCCGATGCTGTGGCCGATGCCATATTTCATTACGCCAAGGTGGACACCCCTATTCGGGCTGTGATGTTGTCACGCTTGGGGCCAAATGTGTGGCATCAAGATTTGACGCAAGCCATGGCCACACTGGAAGAGCTGGAAGAAACAGCCAAGCTGGTGCAAAACTTAGCGCCCCATCTGCCTGACAATTTGTCCGATGCACAAATCGAAGAATTGCGTCAGAATTTTGGCGCTGCTTGGTGATCTTGCACTGAGCTCAAACAAAACAAACGCCGCACATCCAAGCCCCGAAGATTTCCAGAAAGCACGCCATGCCCCAATTTGCCGCCAACCTGTCCATGATGTACCCCGACATGGATTTCCTTGACCGCTTTGAAGCAGCGGCCAAAGATGGCTTCAAGGCGGTTGAGTATTTATTCCCCTATGCCTATGCCGCTGAAGAGTTGGCCGCACGCCTCAAAAACAATGGCTTACAGCAGGTTCTGTTCAACATGCCGCCTGGCGGCACCGACGACGCCAGCACCTTGAGCGCATGGGACCGAGGCGATCGAGGCACCGCTTGCAGCCCTGGGCGAGAAGCAGAATACAAAGCGGGCGTTCAGCGTGCTATGCGTTACGCAGAGGTGTTGGGTTGCCCCCGCATTCACTCGATGGCGGGCGTCTTGCCTGCGGGTGTCTCGCGTGAGCAAGCGCAAAAAACCTTGGTTGCCAATTTGAAATGGGCCTGCCATGAAGCACAACGTGCTGGCCTAGACGTGTTGCTGGAACCCATCAACCCACGTGGCATTCCCGGATTTTTTGTCAACCGCCAAGACCATGCCCATGAGATCTTGGCCGAGGTGGACGCGTCCAATTTAAAAGTTCAGATGGATTTGTTCCACTGCCAAATTGTGGAAGGCGACGTCACCACCAAAATTGAACGTTACTTGCCCTCTGGCAAAGTGGGTCACTTTCAAATTGCCGATGTGCCCTTGCGCCACGAACCTGGCACCGGTGAGTTGAATTGGCCCTATCTGTTTGACCTGATCGACCGTCTATCGGCAGAATGTGGCTGGCAAGGCTGGGTTGGCTGCGAGTACGTACCCGCAGACACCCGCAGCGGCGGTACCTCACGCGGTTTGTCGTGGTTGAAATCTGTTTGAATTTTTGGAGTCCCTCATGAACGCACCTCTTCACAAAGAAATGCCCGCTGGTTTTCTGAACGCTGAAACAGCCTTGCGCGATGTCACTCAGGCTTGGGATGCCAAGATTCTGAAAGAACTCACGCAATACATTGAAATTCCGGCCAAATCACCTTCCTTTGACAGCAACTGGGAAGCCAATGGCTACCTCGACACCGTGCTGCGACAAACGGCGGCATGGATCGAAGCGCAAAAGGTGGCCGGACTGACCTTGGAAATCATTCGCTTGCCTGGCCGCACGCCAGTTTTGTATTTCGACATTCCCGCCACGCGCGCGTTAGCAGAAGGCTCGGGTCAAACCGTCTTGATGTACGGCCACTTGGACAAGCAGCCAGAGTTCAGCGGTTGGCGCAATGACCTGGGGCCTTGGACACCTAAATACGAAGAGGGCAAGTTGTATGGCCGAGGCGGTGCGGACGATGGCTACGCAGCCTATGCCAGCATTGCTGCGGTGCAAGCGCTCAAAAACCAAAATACACCTCACCCCCGCATTGTGGGTTTGATTGAAACTTGCGAAGAGTCTGGCTCTTACGATTTGCTGCCCTACATCGACAGTTTGCGTCCCCGATTAGGTGATGTCGGTTTGGTCATTTGCTTAGACAGCGGCGCGGGCAACTACGACCAACTGTGGCTCACCACCAGCTTGCGCGGCATGGCCAGTGGCACCTTGAAAGTTGAAATCTTGACCGAGGGCATTCACTCAGGTGACGCCTCAGGTTTGGTGCCTTCCAGTTTCCGCATCATGCGCCAAGTCCTCGACCGTTTGGAGGACAGCAAATCGGGCCGCTTGCTGCCGGCCAGTTTTCATTGCGAAGTTCCTGCCGATCGTTTGGCGCAAGCCAAAGCCACGGCCAGCATTTTGGGCGAAGAGGTTTACAAACGTTTTCCTTGGGCGCACTACGACTGCGGTGGTTCCACCACCTTTGCCTTGCCCACCACCACAGACCCGTTGCAAGCTTTGCTCAATCGCACTTGGACGCCGACATTGAGCGTGACCGGTGCGGAGGGCTTCCCTACTTTGGAAAACGCTGGCAACGTGCTGCGTCCCTACACCGCCTTCAAACTCAGTTTGCGCTTACCACCTTTGGTAGATGCCGCCTCCGCTGTGGCAGAAATGAAAACCTTGTTGGAAGACAATGCCCCTTACCAAGCACGCGTCACATTTGAATCGAACGGCGGTGCCACAGGCTGGAACGCACCCAGCAGCACACCTTGGTTTGAAAAGGCACTGCAAACGGCCAGCCAGTCGCACTTTGGCGCATCGGTGGGTTACATCGGGCAAGGCGGTACCATTCCTTTGATGAACATGCTGAGCCAAGGCTTTCCAACGGCACAAATGATGGTGTGTGGCGTGTTGGGCCCCAAGAGCAATGCCCACGGCCCTAACGAGTTCTTGCATGTGCCCTATGCCAAAAAACTCACCGCCTCTGTTGCCGAGGTCATGGCTTCTTTGCCTTAAATTCAACCCGAACCCCGCTCAACAGCGGCGGGGTTCCACTTTGTTCAGACCGTTTGTTTGCGCTGCCAAACCATCCAGGCCAAGGACAACGCAATGAGCGCGACGGGTAGCAAAGAGCCATAGTTCAACCACGTCCAACCTTGTGTGGTGACCAGCGCCCCAGATGCAAATGACGTGAAGGCCATGGTGGCAAACACACAGAAATTGATGGCCGCTTGACCGCGGTCTTTTTCCTCAGGACGCCATGCCGTCATAGAGAGGGTTGTGCTGCCTGTGAAGACAAAGTTCCAACCCACACCCAACAAGAAAAGTGCCACTAGGAACTGATTCAAATCTGTGCCAGACAAAGCCACGGCGATACAAACAAAATTCAACAAAACACCCACGCCCATGATTTGGAGTGTGCCGAATTTTTTAATCAGATGGCCGGTAAAAAAGCCAGGCGCAAACATGCCAATCACGTGCCATTCGAGCACCCAGGCGGCATCACTGAACTGGTAACCACAGACTTGCATGGCCAAAGGCGTGGCGGCCATGAGCAAGTTCATCACGCCGTAGCTCATGGCCGCAGAGACAGCCGCAACGATGAACACAGGCTGCTTCATGATTTCGGACAAAGGGCGACCGTCCGAGCTGCCTTTGGGTTTTTCGACCACGGGCGGAAACTTCACAAAGTGCATCAGCACCATGCCCAACACTGCCACCACCGTGAGTGCCACATAGGCGCCCATGAACGGCGTTTCAAACCAGCCCTTGCTTTTGGACGCCAAGTTAGGGCCCACGATGGCGCCAATCAAACCACCCGCCATGACCCACGAAACTGCTTTCTCGCGGAACGACACTTCAGCAAGTTCTGCTGCCGCAAATCGATAGAGTTGGCCATTGGCACTGTAATAACCGGCGATCAAGGTGGCCGCCGTCAGCAATGCAAAGTTATGGGCGTAGGCGGCGTACGCACACAACACCGCAGACAACAATCCCACCAACAAGCCCAACTGAAACGACACGCGTCGCCCCCACTTGGCTTGCGACTTGGCCACCAGCCCTGTTGACAGCGCACCGCCCACCACATAGCCCATGACAGGCAAGGTGGCCATCCACCCCACCGGCGCCAGGCTCAAGCCCACCAGCCCGTTGATGGCGATGAAGGTGACATTGTTGGTAAGGAACAGGCCTTGGCACAAGGCCAATAAAAATAGATTGGGGTTCATACACCCGAGTGTATCTAGATCAGCAGGCCCACGGCAGACAAAACGGCGACAGGTGCCGTCTCGGCCCTTAACACCCGCGGACCCAAGCTCACAGGCAAGAAGCCTGCAGCCAAGGCTTCGGCTTCCTCAGCGGGGCTGAGCCCGCCCTCGGGGCCGCTTAAGAGAATGATCTCTTGCGCTTGCGCTTGACCCAGAGCAGGCTTGGGCAGGGCTTGAATGGCTTCCTGCAAACTTTTTGTGCCTTCGGCCAAGGACAAAATCCAGCATGTGCACTTAACTTGATTTGTAGATGCGGCAATGGCTTGCGTCAACGTGAGGGGCGGCGCCACTTGCAAGACCCGGTTGCGACCACATTGTTCGCTGGCAGCCACAGCAATGGCTTGCCAATGCGCCAATTTTTTATCTGCGCGCTCACCTTTGAGCTTTAAGACGCTTCTTTCGGCGGTGATGGGCAAGAGGGAACTCGCACCCAATTCGGTGGCTTTTTCAAGCAACCAGTCCATGCGTTCATTGGCTGTGATGCCCGACCACAGATGGATGCGCACGGCCAACTCACGCGCTATGTCGATGCGTTGTGTCACACGAACGCCAACCTCACTGCGTCCCATGTGGGTGATGATGGCCACGCATTCACCGCCCTCACCATTGAACAAGGTGATCTCATCACCAGGCTGCATTCTGCGAACTTGTACGTGCCGCGCTGTGCCTGCGGGCAACTCCAATACGTCGCCCAAGAGGAGGGCAGCAGGGCAGTGAAAGCGGGGCAACTGTGACATGGTCTTACATTCGGCCAAACGCAAAGCCTGTGACACCATCGGTTCCTTCGACCTCTTCAATCAAACGCAGCAAGGGCTTGAGCTCAATGTAGCGCGATGCTGTGGCGCGAATGTAGGCGATGAAACGTGGCGAATCGGCCAAGTATTTTTCTTTGCCATCACGCAAGGTCAGCCGCGCAAAAATGCCGGCCACTTTGAGGTGCCGCTGCAAGCCCATCCATTCCACCGCACGGTAGAAAGCGCCAAAGTCTTGGTGCCAATCTTCGAAGTTGAGCAGGCCTGCTTTGCGGGCTTTTTCCCAATAGCGAATGGTGACATCGAGCACAAAGTCTTCTTCCCATGAAAGAAAAGCATCGCGCATCAGACTGGCCACGTCGTAGGTTACGGGGCCATAGACCGCATCTTGAAAATCCAGCACACCCAAAGCAGGTTGGGCGCCCGTTGGCATCATCAAATTGCGAGGCATGAAGTCTCGGTGTACAAAGACAGAAGGTGCTGCCAAATTGTGTGCCACCACAGCTTTAAATGTGTTGTCCAAGGTGCTGCGCATCTTGCCTTCTACCTTCAGGCCGCGGTGCTGCGTCAGGTACCAATCGGGGAACAAACTCAGCTCACGCTGAAGCAAAGCTTCGTCGTAAGGCGGCAAGACACCTGGCTTGGAGGACAGCTGCCATGCAATCAGCGCATCCACAGCCTGCATGTACAGCGCATGGTTGGCTTGAGGGTTTTGGGCATCAATGGCCGACATCATGGTTTTGTCGCCTAGGTCCGTGAGCAACATGAAGCCGTGCGGTGCGTCCCACGCCAAGACTTCTGGCGCTTTCAGGCCTGCCGCTTGCATCAGCTTGGCCACTTTGACGAAAGGTTCGCAATTTTCTTTGTCAGGCGGCGCGTCCATCACGATCAAGCTAGCACCCGACTGACTGTCTACGCGTAAATAACGGCGGAAACTGGCATCCGCAGAGGCAATGCGCAAGGTTTGAGGGCGCAAGCCCTGCGTTGCAACCAGCGATTGAAGCCAGGCCTCGCAGGCCAATTGACGCTGCGGGTCGGCCCAAGGCACATTGGCGTTGGATGTCTGTTGCGAATTCAAGGTCTCATTCCAAGTAAAAAATCGATGGCAAATGGCGCCCAGTCACATTGTGTGGTCCACACGGGCAGCACTCATGGATAATCCATTCTACAAACACCCGTCCTACCGGATGACAGCCCCTTGAAGACCACCCACACATTTCAGAAAAAAAAGCTTGCACAAGCCCTGACGTTGTGTGGCGTGTTGCTGTGGCAACTGTCCGCCCTGGCGCAAGAAAAGGAAATTGCCAACGGCCAGCCATCGGCCCCCTTGGGCACAGGCTTGGTACTTAAAAACAGCACCCGGTTAGAAGAAAAAATTTCTGACAATGAGCGCAAACAGTCGCCTTTGTTTGTGTCAGGCGAGCGCGTCAACACCCGCCCCGACCTTGAACTGGTCATTGAAGGCGATGCCCGGTTGAGAAAACAAGGCCTCACGGTGCGAGCGCAGCGCATTGAGTACGACCAATCGCAGGATATGCTCAAGGCACAAGGCAAGGTCAAAATCACAAAAGAAGGCAATGTTTTTGAAGGTCCTTCCTTGACCTTACAGGCAGACTCATTTCAAGGCAAGTTTGTGCAGCCCACCTACTCCCTGCTCAGGAGCGGGGGTCATGGTGAAGCTTCTGAAATTGAGTTTGTCGATGCGCAACGGGCCATTGTTCGCAACGCCACTTACACCACCTGCTCGCGCTTACCCGGCCCCAGTTGGTTGCCTGAATGGGTGCTCAAAGCAGCCAGTCTTCAAGTCAATGAAGAAGACAACACGGTACAGGCCAAAGATTTGCAGTTGCGATTCAAAGATGTGCCCATCTTGGCGGCCCCCTCTCTGACTTTTCCGCTCAACAGCGCCAGACAATCTGGCTTGTTGGCACCCATCATCGGCATTGACACTGTCAGCGGCATTGAAGTGGCTTCGCCTTATTACTGGAACATCGCGCCCAACCGCGATGCCACGCTCACCACCACCGTCATGGCCAAGCGGGGTGTGGCACTCGATTCAGAGTTCCGTTACTTGGAAACGGACAGCCAAGGACAAGCACGTGTCAACGTCATGCCACATGACAGGCTGCGACAACAATCCCGATGGGGCATGTCGGCACAGCACATTGGCGGCATCGACACCGGCAACAGCGTTTTGGGTCGCTTGGGCGTGAATGTCAACGTTAACCGCGTGAGCGATGACAACTACTGGCGCGACTTTCCGCGCGCCGGTTTGTCTTTGACACAAAGGCTTTTGCCCACCTCGGGCAGCCTGTTTTGGGGCCATGGCGATTGGAGCCTGATGACACAGGTCCTGAAGTTTCAGACCTTACAAGACATCAGCTCGCCCATCACGCCGCCCTACGATCGCTCACCGCAAGTTGTGGCGCGTTACAACAAATGGGACGTAGGTGGTTTTGACGTCGGTTTCACAGCAGACACCACTCGATTTGAAGCAGATTACAGTCAAATTCCTGGTGGCACCAGCACGGCCTTGCGCAACGGTCAACGCAGCTACGCAGCCGCACAGATCAGCCATCCTTGGCTTAGACCTTGGGGTTTTGTGATTCCTAAAATCCAATTGCATGGCACGCGCTATCAATTGGACACACCTTTGACGAATGGCCAAGCTGAAGTCAATCGCTTGTTGCCTACTTTCAGTTTGGACACGGGTTTGGTCTACGAACGGGATGCTAATTTCTTTGGACGTGATGTTCGTCAAACATTGGAGCCGCGAGCGTTTTTTGTGCGAACGCCCTACAAAGATCAAAGTCTTCTGCCAAGCTACGACAGCGGCGCCACTGACTTCAACCTCACCACCGTTTATTCAGAAAACCCATACGTTGGCCAAGACCGCATTGCCGATAACAATTTGGTCACCTTGGGCGTCAACAGTCGCCTGTTTGACGCCAGTACAGGCGCCGAATTGGCGCGCTTTGGTGTGGCACAGCGCTACCGTTTCTCAGATCAGTTGGTGCGCTTGCCTGGTGAGTTGCCCGTGGCCTCTGGCTTTAGCGATATTTTGCTAGGCGCCGGCGTGCGCTGGGACAATCGCTGGACCTTTGATTCCACCTTGCAATTTGATGCGCAAACACATCGCACCACCCGAACCACGCTGACCACTCGCTACAACCCCAGCCCTTATCGGGTGTTCAACACAGCCTACCGCCTGACCCGCGATCAAAGCGAACAACTTGACATGGGCTGGCAGTGGCCGCTGCGAGATTTTTCCTTTGGCGCACCCAACACCTCTCAAGCCCAAGCCTTGGCCCCTGGACAAGGCCTCGGGGCTGACCGCTGGTACAGCGTAGGTCGCATGAACTTCAGCTTGAAAGACCGCAAAATGGTTGACACACTGTTGGGCTTTGAATACGACGCAGGTTGTTGGCTGGGACGTGTGGTTTACGAACGCCTGCAAAGCACCACCAGCACCTCCCGAAGCAGAATTTTGTTCCAGCTCGAATTTGTGGGTTTGGCGCGCGTTGGCTCTAGCCCTTTGAAAACATTGCGCGACAATATCCCCCGTTACCAATACCTCCGAGAAGACTTGGCGCCAACCAGCAGATTCACCACTTATGACTAACTCTTTTAACTCTTTCTCATTGAATGCTTTCAAGCCCCATTCGACCCTGCACTTTTTTGCGCGCCAAGGCAATTTGAGACAAGCGCTGCTGGGCATGGGCTTGGGCCTGTGCTTGATGTATGTGGGCAGCCATGCCAACCAGGTGTACGCGCAAGGGCCTGCCAAAACCCGCGCAGCAGACTTCATCGTGGCGGTGGTGAATTCTGAACCCATTACCAACAATGAAGTTCAAAGTCTCAAACTTCGCTTGTTAAATCAATTGCCGCCTGGCAGCCCCGTCCCAGATGCCAAGGTCTTGAGCCAACAAGCGCTTGACCAACTGATCAATGAAAAAGCGCAATTGCAACAAGCCCGTGACAATGGCATTCGCATAGACGACACCGAAGTTGACCAAACCGAGGCTAACATTGCGCGGCAAAACCAAGTGTCTAAGGAAGAGCTCTACAAACGGGTGGCGACAGAGGGCTTGAGCGTGTCGGCATTCAGAGAGCAACTTCGCAGTCAACTCATGATCAGCCGCTTGCGTGAACGTGAAGTCGACAACCGGGCGCGAGTTTCAGACACTGATGTTGAGCAATCCATCAAATCGCAGCAAGCTGGCAAGTCCACAGCGGCCTTGCCCTTCGATTTGAATCTGGCCATGATTTTGGTGGCCGTCCCTGAAAACGCTTCAGACAAAGAAGTTGCAGACTTACAAGCCAAGGCACAGCAAATTTCAAAACGCGCCAAAGCGGGCGAAAACTTTGCCAACTTGGCCGCCACACTTTCTCAGGCTGCCGACAAAGGTGCCAATGGTGGCGAAATGGGTTTGCGTTCCGCAGACCGTTATCCCAGCTTGTTCGTTGAAGGCACTCAAAGCTTGAACAAAGGCGATGTCTCTGAGCCACTTCGCTCCGGTGCTGGCTTTCACATATTGAAAGTCTTGGAGAAAAAACAAAGTGAGCTCAGCAACGTGTCGATCACTCAAACACGGGCCCGCCACATTCTGTTGAGACTCAGCAATGAATTGAACGAAGGGGCTGCACGTAATCGCTTACTTACCTTCAAACAAAGAATTCAAGCAGGTTCAGACTTTGCAGATCTGGCACGTCAATTCTCTCAAGATGGTAGCGCGCAAACAGGCGGCGATCTGGGTTGGTCTAGCCCAGGTCAGTTTGTGCCCGAATTCGAAGAGGTCATGGCCCGTTTGCGGCCCGGCCAAATTAGCGATCCGCTGGTTTCGCGCTTTGGTGTTCACCTCATTCAAGTGATGGAGCGTCGCGACGTACCCCTTACTTTGCGCGAGCAACGTGAGATGGTGCGCAACCAATTGCGAGAAAAGAAAATAGAAGAAATGTATGCCACTTGGGTTGAAGAGTTGCGTGGCCGGGCCTACGTCGAGCTGCGTGACCCACCCCAATGAAGCACATTCCACGCAAGCGATTCGGTCAGCATTTTTTGTCTGATGGCGGCATCATTGATGCCATCGTAGACGCCATTGCCCCGCAACCTGGACAAGCCATGGTCGAAATCGGGCCAGGACTGGCAGCCCTGACCCAACCTTTGGTTGAACGCTTAGGTCATCTTACGGTGATTGAACTAGACCGAGATTTGGCCTCGCGTCTTCGCCTGCACAAGCAACTCACGGTGGTGGAATCGGATGTCTTGAGGGTCGACTTCTCAGCATTGGCCGCAGGCAAAAAGCTTCGCGTCGTGGGCAATTTGCCTTACAACATTTCGACCCCCATTTTGTTCCATTTGCTTGAACATGTGTCGACCATTGAAGACCAACACTTCATGCTACAAAAAGAAGTGATTGATCGCATGGTGGCATCTCCCGCCACCTCTGATTACGGCCGCTTGTCCGTCATGCTGCAATGGCGTTATGCCATGGAAAATGTGCTTTTTGTACCACCCGAAAGTTTTGACCCACCCCCTCGGGTTGACAGTGCCGTCGTGAGAATGGTGCCGCGCGCAGAACCGGCACCCATCGATGCCAAGTTGTTGGAAAAGATGGTTCAAGTAGCGTTCAGTCAACGTCGAAAACTGCTGCGGCACACCTTAGGTTCTTGGTTAACTGAGAGAAACTTTGCAGGTCACTTTGATGTACAACGTCGCGCTGAAGAAGTACCTGTTGAAGAGTATCTCAACTTGGCGTTGGCTTTAAACGCCTAGGGCAACACAGAAGGACGAAAAAAAACGGCGCTTGCCGAAAGGCAAAGCACCGTTTTTTTGAAGCGCTAAGGCGTGCTGTTTTTAAGCGGCAGCCAACCAGTAACCTGCATTGAAAGGGCTGCTCATGCGCAAAGCCAAAGGCGACACATCGACCAGTTTGTCTGTGGGCATTTTTTCGCCTTCTTCTGCAACCATTTCCAAGCCATCGGCGTCTAACTCGGGCGTGGTTTCAACCGATTTGTCGACACCTGCAGTGGCAGCACGTGCGACAGAGAAAGAATAGAAGCAGCGGAAGGGCACCTTGCGGTCACCCCAATAATCGGCGGTGTCGCGAAAGATGTCGAGCAACTGTTCACGGGCTTCTTTGTCAAACTTTGCGTTGGCTGGAATTTGCTCCAGCACCACAATGAAACCAGGCTGCGGGCCTGACTTGTGCAAAGGGTCTGTCATGCAGTCGTACAAGGCATCAAAGTTTTTACCGAAATGCGTGGGCAATGTGAATTGCGCTGCAATCAGATCCAAGACATCTTGTTTGCTCTGTGCTTTTGCCAAATTGGCATACAAGAAATGTTGACCCAAGCCTTGCGCCGCTTCTTGCAAATCGTTGACACGAAATGCACGAATCGACTGAACGATGTTCGTCCGCACACCCTTCAATGGTGTTTCTTGGTCCTGTCGAATGGGCTTGTCCATCGCCGTTCTCACTCTCTTATGTTTTAAACCAGCCTTGTGGGCTTTTTATTGACAAACACCAAGTGTTTGCATGCAAACACTCTTCTCTTGATACTTTTCAACTCGAAGCGCACCACTTTTCACTCAGTTCATCACCAAGATCACCACCAAGTTCAACTTAGGGTGTCATGACAATTTCACGAAAGCTTGCGTAATGGTCTTGTGTGTAAAAACACTGCTTTGGCAAGCGAGGCTCTTCGCCCCCACACACAATTCGACGCGCGCCACGGTTTGTTTCTCCAGGTGTTTTGACGGTGTATTCACGGTAAAAACCGCGTTTTGCAGCAGGCAATATGCGTTCACGATTGCCAAAAACGGTGCCATCCTTGTCGTATCGAAAAGGCCCACCCTGACGGATGAGTTGGTAAGTTTGTTGGCCCTCTTTGGGCAAATCCTGTACTGCGATGGGTGCCGTCGCAAGCGCTTCTGGCGTCGATTTGGCTTGCACCAAACCAGTGCACGCGCCAAAAATGAACGCTAAACTAACAGCTATTGCGGCAACATGAAGCGTCTTTTTACCCATTTACAACCCTCAAAATCCCCGGGTAAACCCGAAAATTCGAAGGCGCTAGTGTGCCGCAAGGCGAAAAAAAATGCAAGTACTTTCCCCAATCAAAGGGATTTCCTTGCAGATTGCAGCGTTCCGCCTAGCGAACCGATTAGGGGTCTGCCTAACGGGCCGCCCACCAAACTGCCTGCCGTACAGCCTAACGTACAGCGTTAGCGTCAGCCACCGTCAGTGCCGTCATGTTGACAATGCGGCGCACTGTGGCGCTGGGCGTCAAGATGTGAACTGGTTTGGCCGCACCTAAGAGAACAGGGCCAACCGCAATGTTGCCGCCAGCTGCTGTTTTCAACAGGTTGTAGGAAATGTTAGCGGCATCAATGTTAGGCAAGACCAACAAGTTGGCATCGCCGTGCAGGGTGCCGTTTGGCATGAAATTGGCGCGCGCTTCTCCGTCCAAGGCGATGTCACCGTGCATTTCCCCGTCTACTTCTAGCCAAGGCGCATTTTTTTGTAACAAGGCCAAAGTTTGGCGCATCTTAACGGCGCTTGGCTCGTTGGACGTGCCAAAGTTGGAGTGAGACAGCAAGGCTGTTTTGGGGCGAATGCCAAAACGCTGCATTTCATGCGCCGCCATCACCGTGATTTCGGCCAATTGCTCTGCAGTGGGGTCGTAATTGACATGCGTATCAACCAAGAAAACCTGACGGTTTGGCAGCATCAAGCCGTTCATGCATGCGAAGGTGTTGACACCAGGTCGCTTGCCTATCACTTGGTTGATGTAGGGCAAATGCGCGGCATGGGTGCCCCATGTGCCGCAAATGAGGCCGTCCACATCGTCTTTGTGCAAGAGCATTGCACCGATCAGGGACAGGCGGCGGCGCATTTCGATCTTGGCAATTTGCACCGTGATGCCTTGCCGCTCGGTCATGCGATGGTATGTTTGCCAGAAGTCACGGTAGCGGTGATCATCTTCAACATTCACCACTTCGTAATCAAGCCCTTCTTTAAGGCGTAAACCAAACTTTTCGATGCGCTCGGCAATGACAGCAGGGCGGCCAATGAGGGTGGGTCGGGCCAAGCCTTCGTCAGCCACAATTTGGGCGGCGCGCAAGACGCGCTCTTCTTCACCTTCGCTGTACGCCACACGTTTTTTCAAACCACGCTTGGCAGCCGTGTAAATGGGCTTCATGGTGGTGCCAGAGGCGTACACAAAGCTTTGCAAACGCTCGCGGTAAGCTTCCATGTCAGCAATGGGGCGAGAGGCCACACCGCTGTCTGCGGCAGCTTGTGCCACAGCAGGTGCAATCTTGATCATCAAGCGGGGGTCAAAGGGCTTGGGAATGAGGTACTCAGGACCAAACACCAATGGCTCACCCGCATAAGCGGCAGCGACCACTTCACTTTGCTCGGCCTGGGCCAATTCAGCAATGGCATAGACGGCCGCAATTTCCATCTCTTGCGTGATGGTGGTGGCACCACTGTCCAAGGCGCCCCTGAAAATATAGGGGAAGCACAAGACATTGTTGACTTGATTGGGGTAGTCGGTACGCCCTGTTGCCATGATGGCATCATCGCGAACCGCTTTGACATCTTCGGGCAAAATTTCTGGATTGGGATTGGCCAAGGCAAAAATCAAGGGCTTGGCCGCCATTTTTTTGACCATGTCTTGTTTCAAGACACCGCCAGCCGACAGGCCCAAAAAGACATCTGCACCGTCAATCACTTCGGCCAACGTGCGCATGTTGGTTTTCTGCGCAAACTGAATTTTGTCTTCGTCCATCAGCTCGGTGCGGCCTTCGTAGACCAATCCTGCCAAGTCGGTAACCCAGATGTTCTCGCGACGAATGCCCAATTTGAGCAACAAGCCCAGACAGGCCAAGGCGGCTGCGCCAGCGCCAGAAGTGACCAATTTGACTTGGCTAGGGTCTTTGCCAACCACTTTAAGGCCGTTCAAAATGGCCGCGCCCACTGTGATGGCCGTGCCGTGTTGATCGTCATGGAAAACCGGGATCTTCATACGTTCGCGCAATTTGCGCTCAACATAAAAACAATCGGGCGCTTTGATGTCTTCAAGGTTGATGCCGCCAAATGTTGGCTCTAAAGAAGCAATGATTTCAACCAACTTCTCGGGGTCTTTTTCATTGATCTCAATGTCAAAGACATCAATGCCAGAGAACTTTTTAAACAAAACAGCCTTGCCCTCCATGACAGGCTTGCCCGCCAAAGGACCAATGTCACCTAGGCCCAGAACAGCAGTGCCGTTGGTGACGACGCCCACCAAATTGCCGCGGCTGGTGTACTTGAAGGCGGCGGCCGGATCCTTGACGATTTCTTCGCATGGTGCAGCCACACCGGGCGAGTACGCCAAGGCCAAGTCGTGTTGGTTCACCAGCTGTTTGGTGGCTGCGATGGAGATTTTGCCGGGCGTCGGGAATTCGTGATATTCGAGGGCTGCACGGCGCAATTGTGCGCGACGTTCTTCGGCATTCACCTTTGTCATACTGTCTCTCCTGTTGGGCAGCAACTGCCCGCTCACTGAGTGATTGGGCTTAAGTTCTGCATGATTTCATTTTAGACCCCAGCATGACGCGGATTCAGTGTGGAAAACCGCACACAAAGTACGCTGAGTTTTAACTTAGACGCACAACTGATGAGGCCACTGCGTCAAGATCTGCGCGCCGAAGGGGCCAACTGGCCAAGCTCAAACCGCCATCAAGCGCGCATCAAGGCTTCAATTTCGTCAGCTTTCACGGGTACATCGCGCGTGATCAGTTCACAGCCCTTGGCTGTCACCACGGCATCGTCTTCGATTCGAATGCCGATGTTGTGGAATCGCTCGGGTACACCAGGGGCTGGACGAACATAGATGCCCGGCTCAATGGTGAGCACCATGCCGGGACGCAATATGCGGCTGGGCCGGTCTTTGATGATCTCTCCGCTTAAGGGGTCTTTGCGTTCACTGAAGGTGCCAACTTCTGAGGGTTCAACGTAGCTGCCGCAATCGTGCACATCCATGCCCAACCAATGGCCCGTGCGATGCATGTAAAACTGAAAGTAACTGCGGTTGGCAATGACGTCTTGCACATTGCCCACTTTGTTGGCATCGAGTAGGCCCACATCCAACATGCCTTGCGCCAAGACTTTGACGGTGGCTTCATGGGGGTCTACAAATCGGGCGCCTTCGTGTGTGGCCGCAATGGCAGCCTCTTGCGATGCCAAGACCAAGTCATACAACTCACGTTGTGCAGAACTGAACTTGCCATTGGCCGGAAAGGTTCGCGTGATGTCGCTGGCATAACCGTCCAACTCACACCCAGCATCGATCAAGACCAAGTCGCCATTCAGAATAGGCGCGGCATCGGCTCTGTAGTGCAACACACAGGCATTGGCGCCACCAGCCACGATGGAGCCGTAAGCAGGATATTGGGAGCCATGTTGACGAAACTCATGCAGCAGTTCTGCGTCTAAGTGGTATTCCCGAACGTCTTGTCCTGCACGCAGCATGGCCGCAGAACGTTGCATGGCGCGAATGTGCGCACGTGCACTGATTTGCGAAGCGCGACGCATGATGTCGAGTTCATGCGCATCTTTGACCAAGCGCATTTCGTCCAGAATGCCACACACATCGCGTTGCTGCTCTGGGCACAATGCACCATAACGAACACGTGCGCGAACAGCGTTCAGCCCAGTTTCGATGCGCGCTGACAAGTCTTTGTGCGTGGCAAACGGGTACCAAACCACCGATTTATTTTCGAGCAAGGAAGGCAACTTGGCGTCTAGGGCGGAAATGGACCACGCGTCATTGACGCCCAAACGCGCAGGCGCTGCTTCAGGGCCTAAACGCACGCCGTCCCAAATTTCACGCTCTAAATCTTTGGGCTGGCAAAACAAGCTTGTATGTCCATCAGAGGTGATCACCAGCCAAGCGTTGGGCTCGGTAAAGCCTGTCAGATAATAAAAATAGCTGTCGTGGCGAAACAAAAAATCACTGTCGCGGTTGCGTTGCCGCTCTGGCGCAGTGGGAATGATGGCAATGCTGTTGGGGGCTTGTGCCGCCATGTGTGCTGCCAATTGCGCGCGGCGTTGCGCGTACAGGTTTGAATCAATGCTCATGTTGTTTAGGCGTGATGAATGTTGAACAAGTTTAATGGGCGGGCCGGATTTGATTTAATTCCATAAGGCGCTCAGGGGTACCGACGTCGGTCCATGCGCCAGTGTAAAGACTGGCCCCCACTTGGCCTCGGTCCATGGCGGCACGCAGCAAAGGCGCCAAAGGTGCCGCTGTGCCCTGCGGGTTGCCGATGGGCATGGCGGTGAAGCTGGCTTCGAAAAACTCTTTTTTGTACAGCGCAAAGGTGCTGAACGTGAACAATTTGTTGGGTTTTGGCAAATTCAAGGCCTTGCCGTCAAGCGACATACCAAAATCGCCAGCGGGGTTGTGGGCTGGGTTGGGCACCAACCAAATGTGGGCTAGGTGAGGGCTTTGCTCGAAGGATGCCATTTTTTCTGGTGAAAACTCAAACTCGGGCGCATAAATGTCCCCGGCCAGCACCCAAAAAATGGGTGCCAAGAGTGGCATGGCCCGCACAATACCGCCTGCCGTTTCAAGGGCATAACCAAAATCTTTGCCCTCATGCGAATACCGCAGCCGAATGCGCCCGACTTTCGGCAAGTCGGGATTCAAACCAAATCGAGACTCAATCTGATCACCCAGCCAGGCGGTATTGATCAATTGATCGTGATGCCCTGACTTTGCAAGGGCCTCCATGTGCCACTGCATCAGGGGCTTGCCGAGCACAGTTAAAAGCGGTTTAGGCGTTTGGTCGGTAAGTGGTCGCATTCGCTCGCCCCTGCCAGCAGCCAAGACCATTGCTGTGGCCAAGCTTTGCTTAGAGGTGCCGACCCATTCATTTGAAGGGCTAGGCACTGAATTGGATTCCAAGGTATTCAAACGCATACCGCTATGTTGCCACGCTGTAGGGGTTACGCAAGCTCCCGCACAGTAAAATATGAGGCTTCGTTGGCAATTTATCTGTCAACTTCGTTGTCAATTTCACCCGACTATTTTTTTGGAGTCCCCATGGCAATTACCCAACCCGCAGCACACCAAATGGCCAACGCAATTCGCGCCTTGGCCATGGACGCTGTTCAACAAGCCAATTCGGGTCACCCAGGCGCGCCCATGGGCATGGCCGACATGGCTGTGGCTTTGTGGGGCGAGCACTTGCAACACAACCCCAAAAACCCACACTGGGCCAACCGCGATCGCTTCGTATTGTCTAACGGTCATGGCTCCATGATCCTGTATGCATTGCTGCACCTCACAGGCTACCCCTTGCCCATGACAGAGTTGAAAAACTTCCGCCAGTTGCACAGCAAAACGGCCGGTCACCCCGAAGTGGGCATTACCCCTGGCGTTGAAACCACCACAGGCCCTTTGGGTCAGGGCATTACCAACGCCGTTGGCATGGCCTTGGCCGAAAAATTGTTGGCCACTGAGTTCAACCAACCCGGTCACAACATCGTCGATCACCACACGTATGTGTTCATGGGCGATGGTTGCTTGATGGAAGGCATCAGCCACGAAGCGTGTGCTTTGGCGGGTGCTTGGAAGCTCAACAAACTGATTGCTTTGTACGACGACAACGGCATTTCTATTGACGGTCAAGTGGCGCCTTGGTTCATTGACAACACCCCTCAGCGTTTTGCCGCCTACGGCTGGAACGTGATCGATGCAGTGGACGGCCACGACGCAGCCGCTGTGGCCAAAGCCATTGCCGATGCCAAAAACAGCGCCGACAAGCCCACACTGATCGTTTGCAAAACATCGATCGGCAAAGGCAGCCCCAACCGCGCCAACACTTCCAAGGCACACGGCGAGCCTTTGGGCGCAGAAGAAATCAAACTCACGCGCGCAGCGCTGGGCTGGGCTCACGAACCTTTTGTCATTCCTAAAGATGTGTATGCCCATTGGGATGCCAAGCAAAGTGGCGCAGCACGCGAAGCCGAGTGGAACAAAGCATTTGCCACTTACAAAGCCGCTCACCCCGCATTGGCCAAAGAATTTGTACGCCGCATGAAAGGCGAGTTGCCCAAGAACTTTGCGCAAACCGCTGTAGACGCCGTCATTGCAGCCCACACCAAAGCCGAAACCGTGGCCAGCCGCAAGGCCAGCCAATTGGCTTTGGAAGCCTTCACGGCAGCGCTGCCTGAAATGTTGGGCGGCTCTGCCGACCTCACAGGCTCCAACCTCACCAACACTTCTTCCACACCTGCACTGCGCATGAACTTGGCAGGCGATGTGGTGAAGAATGACAAAGGTCAAATCGGCCGTCACATCAACTACGGTGTGCGCGAATTTGGCATGGCCGCCATC
>JBEDKQ010000047.1:0-15794 GCA_041172085.1 Pseudomonadota bacterium
TTCCTTCAGCTTGTCTAAAAAGAACTGAAGAATTTGCACAGATGCATCTATTTTCAAATTGAAAGTTCGGTCTACAAATTTAAAGTTACGAGCACCTCGTTGGAAGAGCGTGTGTAACTCATTCAAAAATGGCGCCAATTCAAAAGCCCATGCAGTTTTGTCCAATGAGCTCAAGCAAAACTCACATTTAAAGGGACAACCTCTTGACGCTTCGACATAGAGCAAACGATTAGCAAGATCGGCATCCGTGAAGTACTGGTAAGGCAACTCAATCTGGTCCATAGGGGGTTGCTCGCCTTGAATCACTTTCATCAAGGGCTGAGGGCCATAGAGCAATTGCTGACAGAGTTTGGGAAAACTAAGGTCACCCCACCCTGTGATCACATGGTCTGAAATTTGCACAATTTCTTGTTGATCCGTTTCATGGCTAACTTCTGGCCCGCCCAACACAATCTTGAGGTCAGGACGTTGCGCCTTTAAAAGACGGATCAATTCTGTGGTTTGCACCACATTCCAGATGTAGACGCCAAATCCAATGATTTGCACTTGACCAACTCTCGCGGCGCCCAATGTATCAAGCAATTGAGACACCATGTCTGGCAACGGCTTGGCCAGGGTGAACTCGAGCAAAGCTGTTTGATCGGCCAAATTTGCCCCCCCGTGACGTGCCATATTGGCCATCAGGTAACGCAGCCCCAGGGACGCATGGATGTATTTTGCGTTCAGGGTGCTAAGGACGATGTTGGGCCTTAAGGGCGCGGTGTTAGACATTGCTCTATTATCACGTCAGCTTCTGTGTTGAGCAGCGTTCGCAATAGCAAGCCTGAAACGGCGGCTAAACTCTGTCAACCAGCCTTGACGACGAACTCGCCGATGTGTCGGCCCAAATACCATGATGAACAATGACATCAGTCAACTGCGGTACATATTGCAAACAGCCAAAACCATTGCGGTTGTGGGTTTGTCTGCTCAGTGGAATCGCCCCAGTTACTTTGCTGCCAAGTACATGCAAGCACACGGTTACACCATCATTCCAGTTAATCCAAGGTACGCAGAATCAACAGACACCTCGGGTACGCCCATCTTGAATGAAAAATGTTACGCCAGCCTACTTGATATTCCAGTGCAGGTAGACATCGTTGATGTCTTTAGAAAAACAGAGGATGTCACCCCTTTTGCGCATGAAGCAATTCAAATCGGTGCGAAATGTTTATGGCAGCAGTTAGGGGTAGAAAACGCGCAGGCCGATGCCATGGTACGACTGGCGGGACTGCAATCAGTGACCAATCGTTGCGTCAAAATTGAACATGCCAGGCTGTTTGGAGGACTCAATTGGGTGGGGGTTAACACAGGCATCATTTCTGCACGACGCCCTCACTAGGCACACACCATGAGCGATCATCTTTTCAAGCCCGAAACTTTGGCCATTCATGCAGGCCAAATTCCAGACGCAGCCACCGGCGCACGCGCATTGCCAATCTATCAAACGAGTAGTTTTGTATTTGACAGTGCCGATCATGCGGCAGCACTTTTCAACCTTCAAACCTTTGGAAATATTTACTCAAGGCTCAGTAACCCAACTGTGGCGGTTTTAGAAGAGCGTATAGCCGCACTTGAAGGGGGACGCGCTGCTGTGGCTTCAGCATCAGGCATGGCCGCTGAATCTATGGCCCTGATGACACTTTTGCAATCTGGAGACCATGTGGTTGCTGCAGGCGCACTGTATGGAGGCTCTGTTACTTTACTGTCTGTCAATCTTAAAAAATTTGGTGTCAATTGCACCTTTGTCGATGGCAGCTCTGCAGAGGCATTCGCGCAAGCCATTCAACCCAATACACGTGCCATCTATGCTGAAAGTCTGGGCAACCCTAGCATGTTGGTTTTGGACATTGCAGCCATTGCGGAAGTAGCCCATGCGCATGGCTTGCCCCTGATCATTGACAACACCGTGCCTAGCCCATTTCTGTGCAACCCCATTGCGCATGGGGCCGACATCGTGGTTCACTCTGCTACCAAATATTTGGCGGGTCATGGCACCACGCTGGGTGGTTTGGTCGTTGAGAGTGGAAAATTTCCTTGGGACAATGGCAAGTTTCCTGGTATGACTGAACCCTCGCAGGGCTATCACGGCGTTAAGTTTTATGAAACATTTGGCGACTTTGGATTTACCATGCGATGCCGTATGGAAAATTTGCGTGTATTTGGCGCATCTCTCAGCGCAACCAATGCTTGGCAAATATTGCAGGGTGTAGAAACTTTGCCTTTGCGCATGGAAAGACATTGCAGCAACGCCATGGCCGTCGCTCATTTCTTAGAAAACGACAGCCGGGTGGCATGGGTCAACTACCCAGGTCTGGCCAACCACCCGCAACATGCTTTGATGAAAAAACAAATGCGCGGCGCTTCTGGTCTATTGGCTTTTGGCGTTAAAGGTGGACTCCAACAGGGCGTTAAATTCATTGAATCAGCAAAATTCATGAGCCACTTGGTCAACATTGGCGATACACGCACCTTAATCAGCCACCCCGCTAGCACCACCCATCGTCAACTCGATGAGGCCCAGCAACTGGCAGCAGGTGTGGGACCCGACATGATTCGAATTTCTGTCGGTTTGGAACACATCGACGACATTTTGTGGGACATTGACCAAGCCCTTGATGTCGCCACTCGTTAATTTGCTCAGAGGATATCAAATGACCAGCATTTTTGATCAAGGCTTGGACAAGAATTCAGCCAATTACACGCCCTTGTCACCGGTGAGTTTTGTTGAGCGAAGCGCAGAGATATTCGGTGATTTAACGGCTGTCATCCATGGCAACAGGCGATATACATGGGCTCAAACACGTGATCGATCAGCACGCTTGGCAGCTGCCTTGAAAAGCTTGGGCATAGGCAGAGGCGCCACCGTCAGTGCCATGCTTCCCAATACCCCTGAAATGGTGGAAGCGCACTATGCAGTTCCAGCCTTGAATGCGGTGCTCAACACTTTGAACACTCGCCTAGACGCGGCATTGATTGCTTGGCAGTTGAACCATTGTGAGTGCCAAGTCCTGATCACGGACCGTGAGTTCTCAACTGTCATCAAACAGGCTGTCGACATTCTAAAAAGTGAGCACGGCAAAGATATTTTGGTGGTCGATGTTTGCGATAGCGAATACTCGGGCCCGGGCGATGCCATAGGACAGTTTGAATACGAGTCATGGATTGCGAGTTATTCTCCTCTAGAAACTTTGCAAGGTCCTCATGATGAGTGGGACGCCATTGCAGTTAGCTATACCAGCGGTACCACGGGCGATCCGAAAGGTGTGGTAACCCACCACCGCGGCGCGTACCTGAACGCTGTAAGCAACGTGGTCACATGGACCATGCCGCAGTTTCCAATGTACCTCTGGACTTTGCCCATGTTCCATTGCAATGGCTGGTGCTTTCCTTGGACCATTGCCATGCAAGCAGGAACCCATGTCTGCCTGCGCAAGGTTGAAGCCAAACCCATATTAGATGCCATACGCATTCACAATGTTGACCACTACTGCGCAGCGCCCATTGTTCACAGCTTGATTTACAACGCATCCCATGACATGCGAGCCGGCATATCGCAAAAAGTGCGAGGCATGGTTGCAGGTGCAGCGCCACCTGCCGCCATGATTGAAGGCATGGCCAACATTGGCTTTGACATCACCCATGTTTACGGCTTAACCGAAGTCTATGGCCCCGCAAGTGTTGCTGCAAAACGCAACACATGGGCCACAGAGAGTTTGTCGGAGCAAACCAGATTGAATGGCCGACAAGGTGTGCGCTACCCACTTCAAGAGGGCATGACGGTTGTCGACCCGGAAACTATGAAGGAATGCCCTGCAGATGGCACCTCCATGGGTGAAATCATGTTCAAGGGCAACATTGTCATGAAGGGTTATCTTAAAAACCCACGTGCGACACAAGAAGCATTTGAAGGCGGATGGTTTCACACAGGTGATTTGGCCGTCATGGAGCCCGATCGATACGTCAAAATCAAAGATCGCAGCAAGGACATCATCATTTCTGGTGGCGAAAACATCAGTTCACTTGAAGTTGAGGATGCCTTGTACAGACACCCTGCTGTGATGGCCTGCGCTGTGGTGGCCAAGCCCGATGCCAAATGGGGAGAAACACCATTGGCATTTGTCGAAGCTAAACCGGGGGCTACGGTTAGCCAAGATGAACTCGTCTTGCACTGCAAATCTTTACTGGCCGGATACAAAGTGCCGAGAGACATCAGGTTTGAAGACATACCGAAGACGTCCACTGGCAAGATTCAAAAGTTTCAATTGCGCGAGCGCGCCAAAAAATCACAAACTTAATTCACGGAGACGTTCATGACAGACACAAGCACCCCTTTGGTATTGCGCGAAGACGATGAGCGCGGCGTCATCACACTCACACTGAACCGTCCGAATGCCTTCAATTCATTGAGCGAAGATTTATTAAATGCCTTGCAACAGGAAATTGACGCCATTTCCAAAAATAGCAAAGTGAGGGTTGTCGTCATTGGTGCTTCAGGCAAAGCATTTTGCGCCGGGCATGACTTGCGCGAGATGCGTGCAGAGCCCTCTCTTTCTTACTACCAAAACTTGTTCAACAAGTGCGGCCACATAATGATGAGTTTGCAAAAACTGCAGGTGCCAGTCATCGCAAAGGTACAAGGCATTGCCACAGCAGCAGGTTGTCAATTGGTAGCGCAATGTGATTTAGCGGTTGCTTCAAGTGATGCCAAGTTTGCAGTCAGTGGCGTCAATTTGGGTTTGTTTTGCGCAACACCAAGCGTAGCCCTCTCGCGTAACTTGTCACGCAAAGCAGCCTTCGAAATGTTGGTTACCGGCGACTTCATCGATGCAGTCGAGGCCTTGTCCAAAGGACTGATCAACAGAATTGCCGAACCTGAGAATCTGGACGCAACCGTTGAAGCGCTTGTAAGCAAGATATTGGCAAAACCACAAGTAGCGCTGGCCATGGGCAAGGAACTTTTTTACATGCAACTTGAAACAGGCATGGCCCAGGCCTATGAATTTGCCTCTCAAACCATGGCATGCAACATGATGGATGCCTCTGCGTTGGAGGGCGTTCAAGCTTTCATTGAAAAGCGCAAACCAAACTGGTAGGGTTTATCAGCTGATTCAAATTGTCAAGTTTAGAAATACCCGACCATTTTCAATTTTGACAGGCCACGATTTGACAGCTTCTGTGGCTGGACCGCACTGCACCGAGCCATTGCGCACATCAAACATCGCTTGGTGAAACGGACATTCCACAAAGTTCCCTTCGATGAACCCGTCGCAAAGCTTGGCATTGCCATGGCTGCAATCGTTGTTGATGGCATAGACGCCCTCCTCCAGTTTGAAGATGGCGATGTCGTGATTTTCAAGGGTGACAGCCATGCCTGCGCCCTCAAACAAATCGGCCTCGGCGGCCACGTCAGTCCAGTTGCTCATGATTAGATAGGGTAAATAACAGAATTTGGAATCATCTCACTGTCGTAGATGCACAAGCGCTCAGCAAACTTGAAACCACCGGGCGTCGCAACAATGATGTCGAGGTAACGCCCCACATTGAAGACGGTGCTTTCTTTGTCTAGCTTTGTCCTGAACACTGCGTAATTGGCTTCACTGTAGATTCGCCCCTCCAGCACTTTTCTAACAATGGGTGCACCCACCACATGCCGTTGGTAATAGGGATCGTGAAAGATGGTTTCGCTGATGCCGTAAGCACGGTCTTTCAGCATGCCTTTACTGGTTAAAGACAAGGTAGCCAAGGGGAATCCACGCGCGTGGTTTTCACGTGGTTGAAGTTTGTAAACGCATTGCTCAGTGAAAAACTCTGGCCACAAATCCCATTGACCACTGTCCACGGCACTGGCGTAGTCAGCATAAAGTTGCTGTATGCCGAACCAAGTTTGCATATCGACCATGCTTAATCCTCCATCACTTGTCGCCAGTATTCATACATGCCTCTAATCAAGGTTTCGGTCACCATGTGATCCGTATCGCCCACATCTTTGCCGCCCAACTCAGCAAGCGTTCTGTGTTGTGGCTTAGACACAAATGCTTCTTGTGAAAACTCAATCACCTCACCATCATCGGCTGAAACAAAACCTGCAGGTCCAAACAAATTGGCCTGTCTTAAACGTCGCTCTGTCATTTCGGGCGTGTCGTCATCAAAACCAAAATGAGTCCAGACAAAATCAAAGGCGCCATGGCCATCTGGTTGAATGTGACGCGTCGAAACACTGTTGACTTGCTGTTGAAAAATGACACTGGGAAACAGCGTCATCATGACAGCAGTGGGACCACCCCACCATGCTTCTGGCACGATGTCCAAGAAGCTTGGATCGTTGAGTTCCATACTGGCTTTGAAGCTGCTGACTTGTGTCACATCAGCCGCACCACCCCTTGCTTGACCGGCAGCGCCTCGGGTTGAAATCATGGCGGCATGGCGATGCTTATCGTCCATGCGCAATTCACTTTGATTGTCTGCACGCCAAAGTCCAAAGGTCACAAACCAAGTGTGCAACAAGCCGGGATGATAGGGATCTTTGATGTTCTCTTGCATCAGCTTCCAGTTGCCCGGAATGCGCTGACGGTTGTATCCCAAAATTTTGAGCTGACGACCATTGAAGAGTCGGTCAAAGTAATTCAGGATGGTTGGACCCATGAATTCTTCGAGCGATTCAACTTGATGGTCAAAGGAAGCAAACACCACACCCCCGCGTGTTGCAACCTTGAGGGCCGTCAACCCGTGGTCTTTGGGGTCAAAGTCTGCGGGCATGCCGCCGTTGACTTTTCCGTCTTGACGGACACCGCGTCGAAAAGGGACGCCCTGAAGCTTGCCATCCAAGGCATAACTCCATTGGTGGTAAGGGCACACCAATTCTTTTTTGTTGCCATGGCGTTCTCGACAAAATGCCATGCCACGATGGGCACATACATTTTCAACCACATGAATTTGCCCATCTTGTGCGCGTGTCATGATGACCGAACGCTCACCAATGACAGTGCGTTTGAAATCGCCTAAGTTTGGAATTTCTGCTTCAAGACCCACATAACTCCAATGCGCTTTGTAAAAAAAACGCTCGAGTTCTTTTTTGTGATTGTCTTGATTGGCATAGACAGCAAAGGGAATGCGGCTGGTGCCTGGGGTTTCCCAATGAATTGGATGTTCTTGCATACGCGTTTGTCTCCACAAGATTCTTGAAACGCATCATGCCACCGACACAAATTAAGTAAATCTTAATTTGCATATAATCATTATTCGATTATCAAATATCAGAGCGCCTTATGGAATTGGCCAAACTAGACCTCAATTTGCTATTGGTCTTTCACCATTTGCTCATCCTGAAACGCGTTTCAGCAGTTGCAGAACTGTTGAACATGAGTCAACCCGCTGTCAGCAGTGCATTAGGCAGACTGAGATCAAGTTTAGATGACGAGTTGTTTATTCGTACGCAAGCAGGTATGACGCCAACGCCCTACGCGCTTCAACTGGCAGCGCCTGTGGCCATGGCCATGGACGGCATACAGCAAGCGTTGAATGTGCGTGGCGCCTTCGACCCCAAGACCAGCACTCGAAACTTTACCATCGCCCTCACAGATGTTGGAGAAATGTATTTTTTACCCGTCTTGATGGATGCGCTTGCCCATGCGGCCCCTGGCGTTACCTTGCAAGTGGTCAGCGTTGCGCAGTCTTCTCTTAAAGAGGACATGTCGAACGGCCAAATTGATTTGGCCATGGGCTTGTTGCCACAACTTCAAGCCGGCTTTTTCCAGCAATCCTTGTTCAAACAAAAATACGTTTGTCTGATGCGTCAAAAACACCCTTTGGCGCAGTTAAAGTCATTGACCGTTTCCGCCCTTTTTGCGGCCGAGCATGTGCGTGTTTTGGCCACAGGCACAGGACACGGTCGTGTCGATCTTGCATTGGACAAACAAAAGCATCAGCGCAAAGTCAGGCTGACCGTTCCGCACTACGTGGCGCTTGGGGATGTACTCCAACATTCCAATTTAATTGCGACGGTGCCCGAGCGATTTGCACTGCGCATTGTCAAGCCCTTCGACCTGACAATGCGCGACTTGCCCATCAAACTCGACAACAGCGCCATTCATCAGTGTTGGCATGGTCGACTTCACCGCGACCCAGGTCACCAGTGGCTGCGTCAGTTGATGCGCAATCTGTTTGGAGACCAAGGTGCAGGTGCAGAAGAAAAATCCAGTAGGTGAATCAAAAAAATAAACTCAAAAAGGCAAACTCAAAAAGGCAAACCGACGTAGTTTTCAGCAAGCGAGCTCTGGGCCGCATCTGACGAGAACAGGTAAGACATTTCGATCTCTTGCAGCTTTTGATCGTATTCGCTCGAATCAGGAAAAGTGTGCAGCAAAGTGGTCAGCCACCAAGAGAAGCGTTGCGCTTTCCAAACGCGGCCTAAGGCCTTTTGTGAATAGTTGTCCAAACCGGCGCTGTCACCCTTCAAGTAGTGGTCCATAAAGCCGTGGTACAGGTAATAAATGTCAGAGCCTGCCGTATTCAGTCCACGGGCTCCCGTGGGCGGCACAATGTGCGCAGCGTCACCTGCCAAGAACAAGTTGCCATATCGCATGGGTTCAGCCACAAAAGAGCGCAAAGGTGCGATGGACTTTTCAATGGTGGGGCCGGTGATCAATTTTGCTGACACCTCGGCAGGCAAACGGCGTTTCAACTCATCCCAGAATGCCTCATCAGACCAGTCTTCTACTTTGTCTGTCAACGGCACTTGAATGTAATAACGGCTTAAGACCTGTGAACGCAGCGAGCACAAAGCAAAACCTCGGGTGTGCTTGGCATAGATCAATTCGGGTGACACTGGTTTGGTCCGCGACAATACGCCCAACCAGCCAAAGGGATAGACCTTCTCGTACTCTTTGATCACATCACTAGGAATGGACTTGCGGCTGACACCGTGAAAGCCATCGGCACCAATGATGAAATCACAATCAATGCGCTTGGCCTCCCCACCCACCGTGTAGGTGACGTAGGGCTTGTCTGACTTTAAATCGTGAGGTTGAACATCTTCTGCGCTGTGAATCACGATGCCATTCATGCGGTCGCGTGCTTCGTACAAGTCACGGGTCAATTCAGTTTGACCATAAACCATAACCGAACGGCCGTTGCTGTATTTGTGCAAATCAACCCTGTTCAATTGATCGCCATGCGACAAAAAGAAACCATCGTGGATTTCGCCTTCTCGGTCCATGCGCTCGCCGCACTGCGCTTCGCGCATCAATTGGGAAAACCCGTTTTCCAAAACACCTGCGCGAATACGGCTCAGCACATAGTCACGCGTTTGCCGCTCCAGCACCACAGTCTCGATGCCCTTAAGGTGCAGCAACTGGGACAGCAAGAGCCCAGAAGGACCGCCACCGATAATGCAAACTTGAGTTTTCATATTGCGTCTCCATTGATCTTGACTTGTGTCAACTAATCTGAAAGATGTGAAAGATACGCCTTTAGCAACTAGACAGGAATGGCTGAAACAGTCAAAAACTTGTACATTTCGAACATGGCCAATCAACCCGCAAATGTACAAAACTACAGCCTATTTGGAGAATCTACACATTTACCAGACGTGCTGCACTGCGAAACCATTGCCGATCGCTCGGTCTTGCACGATTGGGAGTTGGCACCCCACAGACACGCGCGCCTGCATCAAGTCTTGCTGGTTGAAAAAGGTGGGGGCTCAGTCACATTGGATGGCAAGGCCCTCCTACTGACGCAAGGCTCATTGGTCAATGTGCCACCCGACCATGTGCACTCCTTTAGATTTGAAAAAGACACACGGGGTTGGGTCACCACCCTAGCAGACGAGTTGATGGATGAATTATTGGTGGGTGTGGGTACGCAACGATCGGAAATCAATCTGGCCACAGTTTTGCAATCGGACGCATTCATCGCTAAAACCGTGCAACAAATTTGGCTTGAATTTTCGTCCCAAGAAAAAGCCCGAGCCTTGATGCTGAGGGGGCTCAGTGGCGTACTGCTAGCCTGGGTTGCAAGGCAACTTGCAGCATCCTCTATCGGTGATGCCCAACCCAACGACTCTGTCCTGGTACAACGCTTTAAAGCATTGATTGAGCAAAACTTTGCTTCGCATTGGACGGTAAGCCAATACGCCAAAGCCTTGTCGATTTCGCCCACACATTTGAGCAGGCTGACCCGTGCAACCAATGGCATGAGTGCTTTGCGCATGATTGAGGCACGTTTGATGCGCGAAGCACGTCGCAATTTGGCTTATACAAACCTGAGCATTTCTAGCATTGCTTACACATTGGGCTTTTCGGACCCCGCCTATTTTTCGAGGGTATTTACAAAGGACGCCGGCATATCACCCAAGGCATTTCGATTGCAAATTTAATTTGGTAATCCAAAAGAACCTCAGTTCGATCCGGTTGTGGCAAATGACGCAGATAATTAACAAAAAACCCCTGTTAATTTTTACATGCACACATCTTTTCTCTTGCGCATTGCAGCAGTTTTGCTCGCGGCTATCAGCATGGCATGCCAAGCCGCACCTGTCATTCCAGACGCAAAAGTTTTTGAAGCACGCGAGAAAGACTGGCGCAACGGTGCCATCGTTTATCAAATTCTGGTCGATCGTTTTGTGCCCTCTGCAAATTTAGCCGCCAAGAAACACCTATACCCCGCGCCCAAAATCTTGCGTGAATGGGATGAATTGCCCAAACGTGGTTTGGAGCTCGAAGACCAAAAACTCAATAGCCAAGAACTTGAATTTTGGGGTGGTGATATCCAGAGCGCGCAAACCAAACTGGACCATGTGAAGCAATTGGGCGCAACCGCCATCTATCTCAATCCTATCCACTTGGCATGGACCAATCACAAATACGACGCGTTTGATTACAAAGCCATCTCACCAGAATTTGGGACCCGAGAAGACTTCAAGCGATTTGCATTACAAGCCCATCAACTGGGCCTGCGGGTTGTACTTGATGGCGTGTTCAATCACATGGGACGCAACTCACCGCAGTTTAAAGACGCAATGGCCAACCCCAAAAGTCCTTGGCGCAATTGGTTTGCAATTGGCTCGCAATACAAAGGAGGCGCCCGTGTTTGGACGGGGTTTGAAAATTTACCTGAGTTGAATTTAGAAAACCCAGCCGTGCGTCAATACCTCTACGAAGCGCCAGATTCGGTAGTTCGAGGTTATTTGCGCGACGGCGCAGATGGCTGGCGTTTAGACACGGCTTACGAACTTGGCCTGCCCTATATGCGCGCTCTGACGCAAGCTGCCCGCAAAGAAAAGAAAGATGCTGTCGTCATTGGCGAGATTGTCAATTACCCTGATCAATGGCTAAAAGCCATGGATGGTGTGATGAACTTTACGTTGCGACAAATTATTCTGAGTTCTGCACAAGGCGAATTGAACCCAGCCGTTGCAGCACGCATGACAGAGCGCATGATTCAAGACGCTGGCATCGAGCCCATGTTGAAATCTTGGAATGTCATCGACAACCATGACATTCCCAGAATTGCCACCCAAGTCCCTGAAGAAAAACAACGTCGACTGGTTCAAGTTATGCAATTCACCTTACCAGGCTCTCCAAACGTTTATTACGGCAGTGAAATCGGAATGACGGGCGGTGGTGACCCTGAAAATCGAAACACCATGAGATGGGATTGGGTCAATGCGCAAAACCCAGAAATGATCTGGATGAAGAAACTTATCGGCATCCACCAGCAAAATCGCGCATTGCGGATTGGGAACTATCGCCGCATTGAAAGTGATCGCCTATTTGCATTTGAGCGCTTCACGGACAAAACCCTTGAGACACGTTTGGTGCTTGCAAATCCAGGTCGAACTGACATCACAGAAAGAATCATGGTCGCCAATGCGGGCCTGATGGATGACACGCCCATGGTAGACCTTTTGGGTTTAGACCCTCAAAAGCATGTGACCACCATGGGGCCAGGCCTGATCAGCATCACAGTACCAGCTCAATCAGTGATGATTCTTAAACCTGTCGAACGCGAGTTAGGTGGCTATAGCCGGTACAAAAGATATCCTTAAACGCTTGATCAAATCCACTTTCTAAACCAGACTCTCATGATGACAAAATTCCTTTTCAGCCTCTCTTTGATTTTTGCAAGTTTGCTCTCTGCCTGTGGCGGTGGCAGTGACAACACCCCAGTGGGTCCCACGCAATTGCAAACAACAGACAGCTTCATTGGTACCGGCGCTACGGCAGTTGCGGGCAACACCCTTACCGTCAACTACACAGGTTGGCTTTACGATGCAGCGGCTGCGCAAAACCATGGCAAACAGTTTGATACATCCATTGGCAGAGCCCCCTTCAGCTTCAAGTTAGGCGCCGGTCAGGTCATTGCTGGCTGGGACCAGGGTTTGGCGGGTATGAAGGTCGGCGGCAAACGAACTTTGATCATTCCAACCACCTTGGGTTATGGCAGTACCAGTGGGGGGGCGGCCTAATACCACCCAACTCGGCCTTGGTCTTTGATGTCGAACTGTTGTCGGTTCAATAAGCATTCGTTTACTTCCAGATTTCATCTTGCGAAATGCCCCTTGAAAAACTCGAATTTCTCTCACATCAGCGAGGCGTCAGGCGCCACTTTTAAGATCTAATACTGGGTTGCACGAATAAGAGTTGCACAACAATAACGAGGAAGAAAATGGCGAACGAAAAATCCAAAATCATTTACACACTGACCGATGAAGCCCCATTGCTTGCAACAGCGGCCTTTTTGCCGGTCATTCGCACCTTTGCAGCGCCTGCTGGCGTCGAAATAGAAGCCAGCGACATTTCACTGGCGGCGCGTATTTTGGGCGAATTCTCTGACATGCTGCCCGAGTCACAGCGCATTCCCAACAACTTGGCCATTTTGGGCAAGTTAACCCTCAGACCCGAAGCCAACATCATCAAATTGCCCAACATCAGTGCTTCCGTGGGCCAGTTGAACCTTGCTATCAAAGAGTTGCAGGCCAAAGGCTATGCCTTGCCCGACTACCCAGACAATCCAAAGAACGATCAAGAAAAAGAAATCAAAGCCCGCTATTCCAAGTGCACTGGCTCAGCGGTCAACCCTGTTTTGCGTGAAGGCAACTCCGATCGCCGCGCGCCTCGCGCTGTGAAAGAGTTCGCGCGTAAAAATCCTCACAGCATGGCAGAGTGGAGCCAAGCTTCTCGCTCGCACGTGTCGCACATGCACCATGGCGACTTCTACCATGGCGAAAAATCCATGACGGTTGAACGTGCTCGCGATGTCAAGATGGAATTGATCACCAAGAGTGGCAAGACCATCATCCTCAAGCCAAAGGTTTCTTTGGTCGATCGCGAAGTCATTGACAGCATGTTCATGAGCAAGAAAGCTTTGGAAGCTTTCTACGAAAAAGAAATTGAAGACGCTCATAAAACTGGCGTGATGTTCTCTTTGCACGTCAAAGCCACCATGATGAAGGTGTCTCACCCCATTGTGTTTGGTCACTGTGTCAAGATTTTCTACAAAGATGCTTTCAAAAAGCACAAAGAACTGTTCGACAGCCTTGGCGTCAATGTCAACAACGGCATGGTCGACCTGTACAACAAAATTGCCACCCTGCCCGACTCCAAGCGCGAAGAAATCATGCGCGACTTGCACGCATGCCATGAACACCGCCCTGGTTTGGCCATGGTCGATTCTGCCAAGGGCATTACCAATTTCCATTCACCCAACGACGTGATCGTGGATGCATCCATGCCCGCCATGATTCGCAATGGCGGCAAAATGTGGGACGCTGCAGGTCGATTGCAAGACGTGAAGGCTGTCATGCCCGAGTCCACGTTTGCTCGCATCTACCAAGAGATGATCAACTTCTGCAAATGGCATGGCGCGTTCGACCCCAAAACAATGGGAACTGTGCCCAACGTGGGTTTGATGGCTCAGCAAGCCGAAGAATACGGTTCGCACGACAAAACTTTTGAAATTTCTGAAGACGGTGTGGCCAACATCACAGACCTTGAAACGGGTGAAGTGTTGCTGAGCCAAAACGTTGAAGCCGGCGACATCTGGCGCATGTGTGAGGTCAAAGACGCCCCCATTCGTGACTGGGTCAAGCTGGCCGTTAATCGCGCTCGCAACTCTGGCATGCCTGTGGTGTTCTGGTTGGACGCCTACCGCCCACACGAAGCCCAACTGATCCGCAAAGTGAAGATGTATCTGCACGAGCACGACATCACCGGATTGGACATCCAAATCATGAGCCAAGTGCGCGCCATGCGTTACACCCTCGAGCGCGTGGTACGCGGCTTGGACACCATCAGCGCCACTGGCAACATTTTGCGCGACTACCTGACTGACTTGTTCCCCATCATGGAACTGGGCACCAGCGCCAAAATGCTCTCTATCGTGCCCTTGATGGCTGGTGGTGGCATGTACGAAACAGGTGCTGGCGGTTCTGCCCCCAAGCACGTCCAGCAACTGGTTGAAGAAAACCATTTGCGCTGGGATTCATTGGGAGAGTTCATGGCTTTGGCCGTGTCTTTCGAAGACTTGGGCATTAAAAACGGCAATGAAAAAGCCAAGTTGCTTTCCAAGACTTTGGATGCAGCCACTGGCACATTGTTGGCCAACAACAAGAACCCATCACCCAAAACGGGCGAATTGGACAACCGTGGCAGCCAGTTTTATTTGGCGATGTACTGGGCACAAGAACTGGCTGCGCAAACCGAAGACAAGGAGTTGCAAGCCAAATTTGCACCTTTGGCCAAAGCATTGACCGACAACGAAAAGAAAATCGTTGAGGAATTGAAAGCAGTTCAAGGCAAGCCCGTCGACATCGGCGGCTACTTCATGCCTTCGCGCGAGTTGTTGGAAAAGGCCATGTGCCCCAGCCCTACTTTCAACAGCATCATTCAAGCTGCCAAAGCCTAAGTTGCTATCTCGGGGGGGGGGTTGCAAACCCCTCTTTGCTTAACCCCAAAAAGCCGCGTAAGCGGCTTTTTTGTTTAATTCGAACCTTCAAAGAGATCGGTTTGTTGCTTGTTCTCGGCTCGCAACTTGGTTTTGTTTTTTGATTTTTGAGTCGCCTCCGTTTTCAGTGCCCCCTTGATAGGAGACAACTCCAAAATGGCTGGCACTGTTTCGCGCTTGGCGTTGGTTGTTGCTGTTGGTGCGTTATCGGTGAGGCCGGGTGGCCAGCGCTTTAATCTTTTTAACTCACCTCGGTTCATACAACGGTATACAGCCATGAGTTGATGGGATGCATCATCCTCTAACAAGACATAGGCTTTTCCAAGCCATTCTTTCTCGATACCCCGCACACTAACGCTTGCGTTGCCGGAAGATTTCATGTCAGTGCGTGTGTAAGCGGTGATGGCACGCAATGTAACTTTGTTCATCTGAATCTATAGTTGGTTAACTGCAAGTTGAAAAACAATATGCTACCAAACCAATGGTTAAATAACAAACTTCAAATCAAAATTCAAATTAAAACATCAAGTTAGCCAACGATCGCATCATGAATCAACTTGAGTGACAGCACGAAAAGCCCAACTTGGACCAATTTGAAAAACCAAGCGTCGGCAATGCGCTTCGTGAGATAAGCGCCTAAAAATGTACCGAGAAGTGCGAACGGCACCAAGACTGCAATCTTCCAAAAATCTTCTTCACTGTAAGGGCTCAGATTTTGATAGGGACCTATTTTGGCCAAATTGATGACGGCAAACAAAATGGTGGCCGTACCAGCAAACTCGGCTTTGGGTAATTTTTGAGGCAACACAAAG
>JBEDKQ010000048.1:0-15777 GCA_041172085.1 Pseudomonadota bacterium
ACCATGGTTGAAAGCCTCGTGCTGCAGGTCTGCACGTGTGTTCATGTGGTATTCAAAAACATTGTTTTGCAATGGCACCAACCATGCACCCAATTCTTCAGTTGCACCCAGCATGGTGATTCGAATAGCGGCTGTATGCGTCGCAGCAAATTCCGTCAACAACTGAAGCAATGCTTGTGAGTGGGCCTCTTCACCTCTGTCATTGATGATTTTTTCGTATGTGACTGCCGATTTGCTAAACGCGTTTTGTGCTTCTTGATAGTGCTCTGCATTGTTCAGTCCAAAATTGAACAACGCCTCTTTGCCAAATCGTTCGAAGGCAATTTGGTGGATGTCTCGTCTCAGATTAAAGGGATACCAAGCATTAGGATCCACTTCGGTAATGCCATATGCATCCAAAACTTCCTGCCCAAGGGGACCTAAAGCCGCCATGGTACGAATGGTCGATACCAAGCTTTTGCCTGACAAAGTTTTAGGAACGTCTGAATGCTGATTCATAGTCGTCAAAGTTTAGCCCTACAGACAATCCCGATCAAGGAATACAAAGGTTCTATGAATTGATTTGCCACGTACTGGTCGACTCAGTACGATGTACCTCATGGAAAACTTAAACGTCAATCAAGCTCCCGCAACTGTCAATGAAGTCAAAGGTGCCTTCATCATGTCGGCCATCGTGACGCTGGCAGAATTTCGCAAACTGGGCGAGTCGGCCTTGGCAGAACAGGGCGTCACACAGTTAGAGCCGCACCGTTTCTATCCGGCGTCATTGCGCCGCGCAATTCACTCGGCCATCTATGACCGCTTTGGCACCCCGGGCATCTTTTGGGTAGCGCTTGAAACGCCACGCTACTTTGCCATCCAAGATAGTTCAGTTCTGAGCGCCATGAATCAGGCAACGCAGGTTTACCGAGATGCCTTAAACCAGAATTCGCAGCCTCACCGCGCAGAGAAAGTTCATCGGTTTCTTGGCACGGTGTTGGGTGCTTTGAATGGAACAATCAGGGACTCTGTGCGAGGACAAACCTACGATGCAGGTTGGTTCATTGAAAACGTGGAGGCACCAGAAAATTTGGAATTCAGCATCACCTGCAATTCAACCAGCCACCAGCGACATGAAGCTTTTTCTAGAGGCATTTTGCATTTCAGCCTGAGAAATAATGGCCCCGATACGCTTGATTTTGAGCTAGTCTACTTGGAGGACTTGTCGCATGACTATTCTGATTACAGCTCGGTTCGATATCGGCTGAAATTTTTTGACATGGCCGAAGGTCAGGTGCATTCTCAAATTTTGGCCAATGAACGATCGGAGGCGCGTGAGGCACTTTTTAAGCGAGCACTTGAGCATGCCATGGCCCAAGAGGACCGCGCAACCCAGGCGCTTGCCGACTTGGCACGAAGCCATCAGCACACCTTAGAGTCGATTCAATACGCCGCTGCATTGCAGCGTCAGCAATTGCCCAAGCCAGTGCGTTGGCAAGGCCGCTTGACCGACCTGGCCAGTCTTTGGGAGCCTAAAGATGTGATTGGGGGGGACATGTGGTGGGTCTCTCCGCCCTCCGCTTCTGGCACGCTGCGATTGGCGCTGTTTGATTGCACGGGCCATGGCGTGCCTGGCGCCATGCTGGCCTTGTTGGTGTCCAACACATTGGAGCGCTTGCACCTTGGCGCGCATGCACCATCTTTGAGCCATGTGATTGCAGAAATTCAACAAGCTTTGTCGCAGTCTTTTGGCACCGAAGACAGCTTGGCCGCCATTGACCATGGCTGCGAAATTATTCTTCTAGAGATTGATCCACAATCAAACACGCTAGATGTTGCAATGGCAGGATTGGGTTTAATGCACTGCGATGCTGGCACAGGCAACGTTCAATGGCTTGCCTCACCACGCGGGGGCATATCGGCAAAAGCCCAATCGCTCACGCGGCAAAATCAAATGAGTTTGTCTTTCAAAGCTGGCGATAGCTTGTTGCTCATCACCGATGGCATGACTGACCAGATTGGCAGCATGCCGCCCCTCAGGGCTTTGGGATACAACCGGATTGAGCAGTGTTTTAAAGCAAACCATTCGAACACGGCCGCTCAGTGCATTCAAGCTTTACAGCAATGCCTGCTGTCGTGGCAAGGCGATCAGGTCAGGCGAGATGATGTGTCAGCCTTGGTCATCAAGCTTTAAGATCACTTTGTATGACAGACACCCTTCCACTTTTTCCACTTTCGCATGGCGTTTTTCCAGATGGCATGTTGCAGCTTCAAATTTTTGAAGTGCGCTATTTGGATTTGATGAAACGCTGCCATCAAAACCAAACGCCTTTTGGTGTGGCTTGGCTTCGATCTGGCAGTGAGGTTCAGGTGCCGGGCCAGCAGCCTTCGCTGTATCCGCATGGCTGCTTGGCGCACATTCGCGAGTTTGAGCAGTTACAGCCCAATTTTTTCAGGGTGGTATGCCAGGGGGGTTTGCGTTTTGAATTGACGTCTGTGGCGCCTGGGCCATTGGGTGTTTGGCAAGGTCAAGTCACGTATTTGCCGCAAGACGATGAGCTTGAACTGCCGTCTCACTTTCAGTCGCATGCAGATCGCTTGGGCAAGGTCATTGCGTCTGCGCAAAAGCAAGGGGTGATTGACAAGCTGCCCATCTATCCGCCCTATCACCTCGATCAATGTGGCTGGCTGGCAAACCGCTATGCAGAAGCCATAGATGTTGAGGCGGACATCAAGCAGCAACTTCTAAGTGAGCCAGATCCCCTGAAGCGACTGGAAGCTGTAGCTGCCATCGTGGAAAAATAATTGAGGTCAAATAATTGGGTCAGATCAACATCAATTCTGTCAATCGGTGAGAACAGAGGCTGATGGGGGCTTCCTCATACTGGGGTACCAGAAATCGTTCAGCCCCCATCAGCCTCTGCCCTCACCGATTGGGAATTAATGTCGATCCGAACCAATTATTCAATCAAAGATTTCGTTGAGCCACGACTTCTTTCGACTGGGGTAATACGGCTGAGGTGCACGATATTCGGCATGCTCGTAATCGCTGCGTTTGCGGTGTTGGGCATTTTGCGCAGGCGCTACAGGCGACGCAGCCACCGCTTTGTCTAGCAATTTGTCTAACTCGCCTCGGTCAAGCCATACACCGCGGCATGCGGGGCAATAGTCAATCTCAACACCTTGACGTTCAGCCATGACCAAAGTGGTATCAACGCAGTTGGGACATTTCATGTTCATTGCCTTTCTAAGGAAAACCTGAAGATAGGGGTAAACTGATTTCTTAAAAAGCAGAGAATTACTTACTAATGATCAGATAAATACTGAGAGTAAACATGAAATCTGCGCCCAAGCATTGGGCAAAAGTTACACCATCACGAACACCTGGTTGGTAACGCCCCCGTCTCAGCAAAGTTTTTACAGGCTTGGTAGCATGACGTTGTAAAAAATACCAGTAGGAGACAAATCATGACCTCACGTCGTCAAATTCTTCAAGGTGCCGCCGCCCTTGGCGTTGCCAGCCTTGCACCTGCCATTCATGCGCAAAACAACCCAGTGCGAATTGGCTATGCCATGGCCCGCACAGGACCATGGACGGGTGGCGCACAAGTCAGTCAAGAACCCAATTACCTTTTGTGGGCAGAACAAGTCAATGCAGCGGGTGGCTTAGATGTCAAAGGCGTTAAACGGCCCATCGAGCTAATCAGCTCTGACGACCGCAGCGATGTTGAAACCTGCGTTCGCACCTACGAAAAACTGATGGGTTCTGACAAAGTCGACTTGGTTTTGCCGCCATGGGGCAGCAACGCCAACTTTGCAGTGGCGCCTTTGGCCAACCGCTTCGGGTATCCATTTTTGGCACCTACTGCGCTCAGCAAAAAATTGATTGAGATGAAGTTGCCCTACTTCTTCTTGTTGCTGCAACAGCCCCAGCCCATGACCAATGCCTTGGTCGACATGTTCAAAGCCAATGGCGTTAAAACACTGGCTGTTATTTATGTGGACGATTTGTTTGGTCTAGAAAACTATGCCGCACTCAAAGTTGCTTTACAAGGCAGCGGCATTCAGTTGATTGAAGAGAAAAGCTACCCCAGCGGTGTGAAAGATTTGTCACCTGTTTTGCGTTCTATCAAGGACAAGAACCCAGACGCTTTCGTGGGCTTCACCTACCCACCAGACACCATTTTGGCTAGCAAACAAGCCAAAGAAGTGGGTTTCAACCCTAAATTCTTCTACGCTTCCGTAGGCACGGCTTTCCAGTTGTACCGCAATGTGATGACACCCGCCGGTGCCGAAGGCGTGATGGGCATGGGCTCTTGGAACGCCAAAACCAGTCCCGGCGCCAAGGCTTACTTTGACGCACACACCAAAAAGTTTGGCGGCAAAGAACCCGATCGCTGGGCCAGCGGCCACACATGGGCTGGCTTAGAAATATTGACAGCTGGCGTCAAGCAAGTTGGCTTGGACCGCAAGGCTTTGCGCGACTACATTGCCAATACCAATCACAAAACCATCATTGGTGATGTGAAGTTCTCTGGCAGCGAAAATATTGCCACACCTGGTACCGTCAGCCAGTGGCAAAACGGTGAATTTGAAGTGGTTTGGCCTACCAAGTTGGCCACTGCCAAAATCAATCCCAACAAACCAGTTTGGAAATAACTTGTGTCTGCTACCGCTTGGTTTGAGCTGATTGTCAGCGGGCTCATCACAGGCGGGATTTATGCGTTGGTTGCGCTAGGGCTGAATTTGCAATACGGCCTGATGCGCATTCTCAACATTGCGCATGGCGAGTTTTTGATGCTGGGTGCCTACCTCACATGGATGGTGCAAACCAGTTTTGGAATTTCGCCATTCCTAATGATTCCCGTTTCTTTTGTGGTGCTCATGGGTCTGGGTTTGGCCATTCATTGGCTGTGCTTTAGGCGCCTAACGGCAACTTCGCCCAACATCGACATCTTCGAGGCGCGAGGCCTGATGGTGTCTTTTGGCTTGATGTTTCTGATTCAAAACTTGGTGTCGTCTATTTGGGGCGGCGAACTTCGCGGCTACGACTACATGGCAGACCCAGTGGCGGTTGGCAATGCACAATTTGCCGGCAACAAACTGGTCGTGTTTGTCATGGCACTTATTTTCAGCTTAGGGCTGATGGTCTTGCTGCGTAAAACTTTGCTGGGCAAAGGCGTTCGCGCGTTGATGCAATCTCAAGTGGGCGCCCAATTGGTGGGCATCAACACGCGCACCTTGCATCCCTTGATGTTCGGCATTGGCTTGGGACTGTCTGGCTTGGCAGGTTGCTTGTTGTCAATGGCCTACACCATCTCGCCTGCCATGGGCGAGCCCTACACCGTCACTGCCTTGATTGTGATCACCCTTGGTGGCTTTGGCAGCATGGGCGGCGCCCTTGCCGGTGGCTTGATGCTGGGTGTGATTGAAGCCTTTGGCATGCACTTCACCAACCCATCTCTCAAAGCGCTGCTGTCTTATGTGGTGTTCATTGGTGTGCTTTTGTTCCGTCCTAAAGGCTTGTTTAGCAAATGAATTACAACGCAAACCTTTGGCGTGATCTGCTGGTGCTTTTTGGCTTAACCGGATGGGCTTTGGCCTTGCCCAGCTATGGCAGTGAGTTTGCCCTCTCCATGGCACTCACCTGTTTGATGTATGTGGCCTTGTCTACCAGCTGGGGCTTCTTTTGTGGCAGCTCTCGCTATTTGTCTTTGGCCACATCGGCATTCTTTGGTTTGGGTGCATACACCACGGCCATGAATTTAGACAGCATGGCATGGGCCAGTGCCATTGCATTGGGCGCAGCCATTGCCGCTGCTGTGGCCGTGGTCATGGGACTGGCCGTATTGCATTTGCGCGGCACGTACTTTGCAGTGCTGACCTTTGGTATGGCCGAACTGATTCGTCACGCCATCAGCTATTACGAAAAATCTGTGCATGGCACAGTGGGCCGCGTGCTCACCACGGTACCCGAAATGAGCACCATCTATCACACGGTGTTGCTGTTGGCTGTGGTCACGGTGGGACTCTCAATTGGTCTGCGTCGCACCCGATTTGGCTTGGCCCTGCTGGGCATTGGCGGTGATGAACAACGCGCGCAAACCTTGGGCGTGAATACGCGCTGGGTCAAGGTGGCCGGCTTTGCGTTTACAGCTGCAGTAGCAGGTGGCGTGGGCGCGGCCATGGCTGTGCGCTGGACCTACATCGATCCGCACACCGCCTTCAATCCGTTCATTGGCTTTCAAACAGTGCTGATTGCTTTGATTGGCGGCGCCATGACTTTGTGGGGCCCTCTCATTGCGGCCATTGTGTTTAGCATCTTGGCAGAAACGCTGCGCTTGCAAGCACCACAAATTTACATGATGACGCTTGGCCTTTTACTCATTTTGAGTGTCTTGTATTTGCCAGGCGGCTTGGCCTCCATGCGCTGGCAAACCTTCAAAGATTGGTACCAAGACATGCGACAGTGGTACAAGGATACGCGCTACGAATGGAGCGGCGACAAAGCACGTGACAAGCAACGCACCAAGGAGAGACGAATTGTCGGGCTCTGATAAGCTGCTACTTCAAGCGCAAGATGTTACCGTTCGCTTTGGCGGTTTGACTGCGGTCGATGCCGTCAGCATGAACATTGCACCCGGTGAGTTGGTGGGCATCATGGGCCCCAACGGCGCCGGTAAGACCACCTTATTCAACGCCATCTCTGGCGTCACGCCGCTCACTTCGGGTCAACTCAAAGTGGACGGAAGGTCATTGACAGGCGCTTTGCCCCACCAGTTTGCCAAACGTGGCCTAGCCCGAACTTTTCAAACACCGCGTGTGTTCAGCGACTTGCCAGTGAGCGAGAACATCCGTTTTGGTTTGATGTTTGCCGGACGCAGGCCGCGCAAGTATGTGTTTTGGGGTGAAGAAAAAGGCGTGCCTTGGGCACTTCGAGATACCGCCAGCATTTTGTCGGTGATCGGTTTGTCCGACTTGGCAGACTTACCTGCTTCAGCCATTACACCTTCGCAACAACGCGTCTTAGAAATTGGCATGGCCTTGTCCACTCGCCCTCGCATTTTGTTGCTGGACGAAGTGGCCGCAGGCCTGACCGAAATCGAAGTAGAAGAAATGGCACGCCTCATTCGCCGCTTGCGCGATGAGTTAGACCTCTCTGTGATTTGGATTGAACACGCTGTCAAGGTGTTGCTCAAGCATGTTGAGCGCGTCATTGTGCTGAACCAAGGCAAGAAGATTGCCGATGGCAAACCATCGGATGTCGTGCGCAACAAAGAAGTCATCGAAGCTTATTTGGGCGATGAAATGGTGAACGACTCGGAGGGGCTGACATGATGTGGTATCGCCCTCAAGCCTTTGTTCTGGGAGGCTCAGGCAAAGCGCAGTTGCGTGTGCGCGGCTTGTCTGCTGGCTATGGTCCCTTTGAAGTGATCAGGCAATTGAACTTTGATTTGATGCCAGGCCTCACAGTCATTCTTGGCCCCAATGGTGCAGGCAAAACCACCCTGCTTCGTGCCTTGTCCGGGCAAATTCCAATGCGCGGTGAGGTGCTTCTGGATGGCGAAGACCTGCCAGAAAAACCCCACGAAATTGTGAAGGCTGGTATGGCCTTGGTGCCTGAAGGCCGCCAGCTGTTTCCACAAATGACCGTGCTTGAAAACCTCGAGTTGGGTGGTTGGCTGCAAAAACCCCACACCCGTCAAGAACGCATGGAAATGGTCTTGAACGACTTTCCAAAATTGCGCGAACGCGCCACGCAATTGGCTGGCACCATGAGCGGCGGCGAACAGCAAATGGTGGCCATTGCGCGCGCCATGATGTCGGCGCCTCGCCTGCTGATGCTCGATGAACCTTCACTGGGTTTGGCACCTCGCATGGTGGACGAACTTTTGGCCATGACACGTCGCATTGCAGACCAAGGCACCACGGTGCTGATGGTGGAGCAAAACGTTCGCAAAGCCTTGGCTGTGGCCGACCGTGGTTATGTCATTGAACGGGGTGCCCTAGTAGCGCATGGCTCATCCAAGTTGCTGGCTCGCTCTAGCGTGATTCAAGAAGCCTATTTGGGGGCTGCTGCTAGTGACACCCGAACCGCTTCGCAAGCACTGGAAAAAACAGTGCGGTCTAATTAATTTCTGCAGATCTTTAGGGAACACATCATGTCTGATATGTCTATGCTCATCAACGGCCTCAAGGTGAGTGCCGAAAACAACGCCACCTTTGAGCGTCGTAACCCACTCGATGGCACCGTGGCAACACGCGCACCCGCAGCGTCCCCTGCCGATGCCATTTTGGCAGTAGAAGCAGCGGCTGAAGCTTTCAAAACTTGGTGCGATGTAGGCCCCAACGAAAGACGCGCTTTGCTCTTGAAAGCGGCCGATAAGTTGGAAGCCAAAACGCCTGAGTTTGTAAAAGCCGTGCCAGAGGAAACAGGCGCCACCGGCATGTGGGCGGGCTTCAATGTGTTCTTGGCTGCCGGCATGATTCGTGAAGCGGCGTCTTTAACCACGCAGGTGTCTGGCGAAGTGATTCCCTCAGATGTACCAGGTAGTTTGGCCATGGGCATTCGTCAACCTGCCGGCGTCATTTTGGGCATTGCACCTTGGAATGCGCCTGTTATTTTGGGTGTTCGCGCCATTGCCACACCTTTGGCATGTGGCAACACTGTCATTTTGAAGGGCTCTGAAAACTGCCCCAAAACACATCAGCTCATTGTGGAAGCGTTTCAAGAAGCAGGCTTTCCACCTGGCGTTGTCAACTACATCACCAATGCACCCGCCGATGCGGCTGCCGTGGTTGAAGCCATGGTGGCACACCCTGCCGTTAGGCGCGTCAATTTCACAGGCTCTACCAAAGTGGGTAAGTTGCTCGCGCAAACGTGTGCCAAGTACCTCAAGTCGGTGGTGCTAGAGTTGGGCGGCAAAGCGCCCATGGTAATTTTGGACGATGCCGACATTGACGACGCCGTCAACGGTGCAACCTTTGGTTGCTTTGCCAACAGCGGCCAAATTTGCATGAGCACCGAGCGCATTGTGGTGGACGAAAAAATTGCCGATGAGTTTGTCAAACGCTTTGCCAACAAAGCCAAAAACCTGCCCTTGGGTGACCCCCGCAAACCCGAACCTGTGGTGTTGGGCAGCGTCATTGGCATGAGCACCGTCTCACATTGCAATGACTTGATTGATGACGCCATTGCCAAGGGTGCCAAGCTGGTGTGTGGCGGCAAATCGACCGACACGCTCATGCCTGCCACCTTGCTAGACAACGTAACCCCCGACATGCGGATTTACCGCGAGGAAAGCTTTGCACCAGTCAAAGCCATTGTGCGTGTCAAAGGTGTTGAAGAAGCCATTGCCTGTGCCAACGACAACGAGTACGGCCTGTCGGCATCTGTGTTTGGCCGAGACATTGCACGAGCCTACAACGTAGCGCGCAAAATTGATTCAGGCATTTGCCACGTCAATGGACCCACTGTGCACGATGAAGCCCAAATGCCTTTTGGTGGTGTCAAAGGCAGTGGCTATGGCCGTTTTGGCGGCAAGGCTGGCATTAACGAATTTACGGAATTGCGTTGGATCACCATTCAGACCACACCTCGTCAGTATCCATTTTGATAGACATGCCCCCTGTCTATGTGGCAACATGAAGTGCAATTGAAAGGACCTACATGATCGAAGAAAACATTGACATTCAAACCGCCAACGGGTCGATGAACACCTTTGTTGTTTTCCCCGAGGAAAACGGTCCACATCCAGTTGTGTTTTTCTACATGGATGCACCAGGCAAGCGCGAAGAGTTGCACGACATGGCACGTAGGCTGGCCAGCGTAGGCTACTTTGTGGTGTTGCCCAATTTGTATTACAGACGAAGCCGCGATTATTATTTGAAAGAGCGCACCCCCGAAGCCATGGAGGTAATGTTTGCACACATGGCTTCCCTCAACGCCAATACCACCCAAATTGACACGGCTGCCATGCTGAAGTTTGTAGACAACCACGCCATGGCCGATCAAGCCAAAATTGGTGCGGTGGGCTACTGCATGAGCGGACCCATTGTGATGTGGATTGCCGCGCAGTTTCCAGATCGATTCCAAAGCATTGCCTCCATTCACGGCGCCAACATGGCCACCGAGGCGCCCGACTCTCCGCACCTCATGCCGCCAAAAATTAAATGCGAAAGCTACTTTGCGTGTGCAGAAATTGACAAGTGGGCACCGCCAGCAGACATCCAAAAATTGGAGTCTTCGCTGTTGCAAGCCAAGTCAAAGTTCAGAATTGAGTGGTACCCCAAAGTGGAGCACGGTTTTGTGTTTCCGCAGCGTGCCGGCATGTACAACGCGCAAGCCGCTGAACGTCACTGGGAACGGCTGTTTGAGTTGTTTGGTCGTACCCTGAAATAATTGGGGTCAAATAATTGGGGTCAGATCAACATTAATTTGCTGGCCACCTGTTCAAAAAAGGAACAACATGGAAAATCAAAAAAAGCGCCTTGGTGAAATTGCAGAACTGTGGCGATTTCCAGTGAAATCCATGGGTGGTGAACGGTTGGAAGAAATCGAAATTACAAGCCATGGCGTTGTGGGAGACCGTGCGTACGCCCTATTGGACTTGGACACAGGTAAAGTCGTCAGCGCCAAGAGCAGCAAGTTGTATCCCGATTTGCTCAAGTGTTCTGCTAGGTATGTCTTCACACCGTCTCGTTCAGGGAAGATATCGTCAGTCATTATGACCTTGGCCAATGGCGTCGTTGTGAACAGCGACGACCCATCTTCCAATGAAAAACTCTCCAAATTTTTTGGACGGCAAGTTCAATTAATTCAAAGTGCACCCGAAGATTTCACAATTGATCAGTATCACCCAGACATTGAAGGCCTAGATCCTAGTGGCAATCAAAACACCACCGTTTCACAAAAGCTTGGCTCTGCACTCTTTAAATCGGTCGGGATAACTTCACCGGTTCCCTCAGGTTCTTTTCTGGATGTCTTTCCAGTATCGCTGATCACCTCTTCTACATTGCGCAAACTCAAAGAGTTGTCACCCCACAGTCTTTTTGATGTTCAAAGGTTTCGTTCAAACATCGTGATCAACTCCCCAGAAGACGGTTTTGTTGAAAATGCTTGGGTCTCTCAGCAATTGGAGATCGAAGACGGTACGCAGTTAGTTGTTGCCATGCTCGACCCACGATGCGTCATGACCACGCTAGCTCAACCAGGACTGCCCCAAGACTTGGGAGTTCTCAAAGCATTGGTTGCGCATAACCGTGTAGAACTTCCGGGCATGGGAAAATTTCCATGCGCAGGTGTTTATGCCGTTGTTCAAAATGAGGGCAAAGTTCGAGTTGGGCAGTCAGTTCACTGACATGCGTCTTGCCTCGACTTCGCATTTTTTTCAGGTTTTGGAGGCCGCCAACTTTTTGCGCTTGGCCAATATGACGGCAGAGTTGATGCCCGTAAAGACCATGATGGGCCAGAGCCATGTGCAAATCATGATCCAGAAAGTACGGCCTTCCAGAACAGAGGCTTGTTCTGATTTGTTTTCCTTGTCTGGCCCTTCGCTGAACAGATGCCGGTTAGAGAAAGTGGCAAATCCAAAGCAAATGCCCAGAAACAGGTACAAAAGGATCACTATTTGTTCATAGGTCACAGCGGCTCTCCTAAGGATAGATGTTTGACCATCTTAAGAGAGTGACACTTTATCTGTCAACATTTATTGACACCAACAACATTTGCAATCCTACAAGATAGCTTTAATTAACTGATTGCACAACAATTTGCCAAATGAACAAATTCAAGTACTTCACCTTGTCGTTGATAACGATGTCTTCACTTTTATTAAGTGCTTGCGTCCATTTGTTCAACAACCATCAGTCCATGCACCAACCCATCATCTTCGTCCACGGCAACGGCGACTCCGGGGCACTTTGGCAAACCACGGTTTGGCGCTTTGAATCCAATGGGTGGCCACGCCATTTGTTGTACGCTTTAGATGTGCCCTACCCGCTTGCACGTGATGCCAACGACAAGCCTCAAGCTGGGCGATCTTCCACTGATGAACACATGCAACTGTTGCGTGACAAAGTCGAATCTGTGAAGCAAGAAACTGGCGCCAAACAAGTCATCTTGATTGGCAACTCCAGAGGCGGCAATGCCATTCGAAATTACGTTTGCAACGGCGGTGGTGCGCCATGGGTAAGCCATGCCATCATCGGCGGTGGCACCCATCATGGTGTGCAAGCTGTGCCAGGACTTAACGATGCCAGTGAATTTTCTGGCGCTGGTCCATTTTTAAAACAACTCAACTCGCCCAAGAATGAAAAAGGCGATGAGGTGTGTGGGCCCACGCAATGGATGACCATTCGCTCAGACAACAACGATAAATTTGCACAACCCGATGGGCTCTGGATTGGCATGAAGGGCCGACCTACGCTGGTCAACTTTGATGGGCCAGAACTTAAAGGTGCATTGAATGTGGTGATTCCCAGAATTGATCACCGTGAAACTTCTTTTTCGCCCGCCGCATTTGAGGCCAGTTTTAAATTCATCACTGGCCATGCACCTGCGCATCACATCGTTGCACAAGATCAAATTGAATTAAATGGAAAAGTTTTTGGCTTAGGCTTAGACCCCCTGCAGGCTGGCAGCGGCAACTTTGTCAACAACTTGCCTTTGAAGGGGGCAAAGCTTGCAGTTTATGCAACAGACCCGCAGACGGGTCAGCGACAAGGCGCCGCGCAGCACACCGCCACCATTCAGGCTGATGGCCATTGGGGGCCCTTTAAAGCCAACTCACGGACATCCTACGAATTTGAATTAACAGCGGATGGGTATGCCACAACGCACATTTATCGCAGCCCTTTTGCACGATCAAGCAACATGGTTCACATGCGACCAGACCGCTTGGCACCAGCCGACCGAACAACGCAAGCCATGGTGCTCTTCACGCGACCCAGAGGCTATTTCGATGCCTCTCGCGATCAAATGTTGCTTGACGGAAAAACCGACATTCCCGGTGTGATCAAAGGTGTAAGCGCAGGCAATTCAAGCGCCAGAATTCGAATTGATGAAGCGCCGCAGCGCGCTGTTTCAGCCGAGTTCAATGGCGAAAAACTGACAGGTTTAACTTGGCCTGCGTCTTTAGGGCATGTTACTGTCTTAGAGCTCACTTACTGACCCAATCACACTGGATTTCCACTTACAACCTGATAAAAATTAATGTTGATCTGACCCCAATTATTTGAACCAAATTATTTTTTGACCTCAATTATTTTTATGAACTTTCGAACCTTGTTTCTGCTGACCGCTTTCATGATGGGGCAATCTGCCATGGCCATTGAAGAACCTGCTTTTAAAATTGTTCACAAAGCTGAGGCTTTTGAGCTGAGGCAATACGCGCCCATCCTCATTGCCGAAACTGTGGTTGAAGGCGATATGGACGAGGCCTCCAACAAAGGCTTCCGAAAAATTGCCGACTATATTTTTGGCAACAATCGCTCCAACCAAACCGGGAATTCCGGCAAGATTGCCATGACAGCGCCCGTCACAATAGAGCCGCAATCCGAAAAAATTGCCATGACAGCACCGGTCACTCTAAGCTCAACTGGTGCAGATTTAAGCAAGGCCAAGCAGTGGCGTGTTCACTTTGTGATGCCCTCGCAATACACCATGAGCAGCATCCCCCAACCCAATAATCCCGATGTGAAATTGAAAGAGGTACCGGGTAAATTGTTTGCCGTGCACAGCTACACAGGCTTTAACACCATGGCCAAAGTGCAAAGCAAAACCGACGAACTGCTGGCATGGGTACAACAAAAGAACCTCAAGCCATTGGGCACCGCCCAACTCTCACGCTACGACCCCCCCTGGACCCTCCCCATGTTTCGTCGCAACGAAATCATGCTAGAGGTCGAAAATTAATGGGGGTCAAATTAATGGGGGTCAGATCAACATTGTTTTCCCTAATGTCATCCCAAGGCACTTGACTTCACAATGGTGCCAACTTAAGGATGGCCCATGAACAAAGTCGACACCTTCATTCAACAAGCATTGGTGTTTGATGGCACTGGCAATGCCCCCGAAGTTAAAGACTTGGCCATTCACCAAGGCCGTATTGTGGCCATCGGTGCCAACTTGCAAATCGAAGCAACGCATGTGGTGAATGCCAAGGGCTTGGCATTAATGCCTGGCATCATTGATTCGCACACCCACTTCGACGCCCAAATTACGTGGGACTCACACGTGAGGCCCTCCCCCGCGCTAGGCGTTACAACGGCCATCATTGGCAACTGTGGTTTCACCATTGCACCTTGCCGCCCCCAAGATCGAGACATCACCATGCGCAATTTGACGCAAGTGGAAGGCATGTCTTTAGAGGTATTGCAATACGGCATTGACTGGGGGTTTGAAAGTTTTCCCGAATACTTGGCCATGTTAAAAAGAAAGCAATGTGCCATCAACATTGCGGCTTACATTGGCCATTCTTCGGTGCGCACCTATGTGATGGGAGAAGCCGCCAATCAACGCGAAGCCACGCCTGAAGAAATCTCTCAAATGGCCGCATTGGTTCGCGAAGCAATGGCGGCGGGCGCCATTGGCTTTGCCACCAGCACCAGCCCGGCTCACAATGGTGCAGGCGGTTTTCCAATGCCATCGCGTTTGGCATCTGACCAAGAGATGATGCAACTCACCTTGGCCATGAGCAGTTTGGGCGGCGGTGTTTACATGGTCACCAAAGGCGGTCAAATGCCGGTATCGTTTTTAGAGTCTTTGGCAGCTGAAAGCAAACGCCCCGTGATGGTGGCCGCCCTGTTGCACAACAGCACCAACCCGCAAGGCGTGTTCAAAGATTTGAAGGCCATCAGCGAGGCCAATGCGCGTGGGCACAAACTGAAGGGTCAAGTGTCGTGCTGCCCATTGAGCATGGACTTTACGTTTGCATCGGCTTATCCCGTTGAGGGGCTGGTCAGCTGGAAACCCGCATTGGGCTTGGAACATGAAGCACTCAAAGCATGCTTGGCTTCCACAGACTTCAGAGCCAAAGTAAAAGAAGAGCTTTTACAAACCGCAGCCTTCAGGTTGTTCAACAATGAATGGGAAAAGGTGCATGTGGTTGAAACCTGCAAGCCAGAAAATCAGCGTTATGAACAACAAAGTGTGGCCAGCATTGCGTCCCAACAGGGCGTTGATCCGCTCGACTTTGCACTCGATTTAGCGCTGGATGAAGATTTGCAAACCGTGTTCACGGCCATGCTACTAAACAGCGACACCGAAGCTGTTGCGCAACTGCTGAATCACCCGCACAGTTTGGTGTCGCTCAGCGACGCTGGTGCGCATTTGACCTTCTTCAACGATGCCGGATTTGGTTTGCACCTGCTAGGTTATTGGTCAAGAGAGATGGGCGCAATGCCCATGCAACAGGCTGTGCATCAACTCACTGCGCAACCCGCGGAGATACTGGGACTTAAGAACAGAGGTTTATTGCAAGAGGGCTATGCAGCTGACTTGCTGTTGTTCGACCCTCAAACTGTCAATCGCGGCAACAAAAAACGCGTTTTCGATTTGCCACTGGGAGCACCACGTTTGCACACCGATGCCATTGGTGTACACGGCGTGTGGGTCAATGGCGTCTTAGTGGCTGACCAAAACGGCATGATTGAATCTGCCCCTCTGGCCGGTCACCTCATCACCGAGTTCCACTGAGAAAATAATTGGGGTCAGATGAACATTAATTTCTAATCAGTGAGGGCAGAGGCTAAGGGGGGCTTCCTCATACTGGAGTACCAGAAATCGTTCAGCCCCCC